>CAYSNN010000022.1:0-10375 GCA_964432475.1 uncultured Gammaproteobacteria bacterium | reverse complement strand
CCTAAAGCAACAGAAGTCAGCTCAGTATCTAAGGAAAAAACTGATGCCAAACCTACGGAAAAACCCACCACAAAAGAAGTTAGAACTGAACCCTCCAAAGCAAAATCCAAGCCTAGATCTAAAAAGTACCAAGAAAAAATACAGGATTTGGATAAATCAAAATCATATCCTTTAAATGAAGCTGTAGAAATTGTCAAAAAATCTTCCTATACCAAATTTGACGGCACCTTGGAAGCACATATTAACACTGCTCAAACAGGTATCCGGGGCTTAGTCTCTCTTCCGTTTGCATCCGGTAAAAAGCTGAGAATCCTTGCTTTTGAAGGGGACGATTCCGTGATTGAAGAAATCAGTAAAGGAAAAGTTAATTTTGATTTAGTAGTCACAACCCCTGACTGGATGCCCAAACTGGCCAAAGTAGCCCGGATTTTAGGCCCCAGGGGACTGATGCCCAATCCTAAAAACGGTACTATTACCCGGGATTTAAAAAAGGCTGTAGAAGGATTCCAGTCAGGTAAAACAGAGTATAAGACAGAGGCCAAAGGTAAAGTGATTCATTTAGGCTTGGGTAAATTAACCCAACCAACAGATGAACTGACAGCCAATGTAAAAACTTTACTTCAGACTTTGGGAAAAACCCGGGTTAAAAAAGTGACTTTATCCCCAACCATGGGTCCATCCGTGAAGCTGGATCTATCCTCAATCTAAATTCCCAAAAAGATCTGGACTTTGTTGTTTAACACCTTAATAATCCCGCTTTCTATCTGCATCTCCTTAATTTTAGTTTTATTTTTATAGATGGTTAACCCTTGCCTGATAATTGAAATAAAGTGAATATGCAAAGGATAAACATCAAAAAGGCCTCCTTCATTGTAAGAAGATACCGCATCTGCAGGACCCTGGAATATCAGACCCGTAGGATCCTGGATTTCAACCTGAAGTATATTATCCGGAATGGTTGTTGTATCAGCCATTTTTCACTTCTTCTATCTTCCCAATGTATGCAAAAAGGGCCGGGTCCAGATCATCAAACTTACCATCCAAAATCATTTTCGCCCCATCTATAGTATCTTTTAGAGGAATAAAAGCACCTTTTTTACCAAGCTGGGATTCTAAAACCGTCAAGTTTTGAGTCATAAAATTCCTCAATGTCTTGGCCCTTTTGTAAAGCACTCTGTCTTGTACAGACAGCTCCCCTTCACCGATTAGAGCCACAATCCTTTCTAAAGACACAGCCTTTTTAAGCAAAGCCTGGGCAGCCACCGCTGTTTCAAAATGCAGTTCCCCTGCTACTTCCGGGTTTAAGACAGATGAGACCGATGAGAGGATATCAACAGCCGGAAACAAACCCGACTGATAAACAGACCTTGATAAAACAATTGTTGAATCAAGATATGGAAAAACCGACTGCACCCCCTGGTCTGTAATATCATCAGCCGGAATATAGACTGCCTCAAACGAGGTAATATGGTTTTTGTGATTAGAGGTCAAACGCTCATGAAGCGTGCCCATTTCTGAGGCCAAAGTCGCCTGATAACCGCCTTCTGAAGGAATTGAGTTCATCAGAGTTGACAACTCATAACCTGCTTGGGCAAACCTGAATACATTATCTATGAAAAACAGCACATCTTTCCCAAGCTCGTCTCTAAAATATTCTGCAATAGCTGCCCCACCCGAGGCTGTCCGGAAACGGACCGCCGGATTTTCACCCATTTGGCCGTATATTAAACTAACCCCGTCTATCACTTTACTCATCTTTAAAGTCTCATGAAGCTCCTGCCCCTCCCTGGTTCTTTCCCCGATTCCTGCAAAAACAGAGATACTTTTACCACGGCTTAAAATAACAATATTGTTAATAATCTCTGTCAGCAAAACTGTTTTACCAACCCCTGCCCCGCCAAATAATCCTACCTTACCACCCTTTAAAATCGGCGCAAAAAAGTCTATAACTTTGATCCCGGTTTCTAAAATCTCCCCTGTTGAAATGGCATGGTCAAAGCTTGAGTTTGTTTTTACAATATCTACCCGGTCGCGCGTTTTAATCTCACCCAGCCCGTCCTGCGCTTCCCCGAATATGTCTATTACCCTGCCCAAAAGTTCTCTGCCAACAGAAAGCTTTATCGGCTCTCCGGTATTTTTAACCCGGGCTCCCCGGTGCAGCTTTGTAGTAGGTGAAAGAGAAAAACAGTAAAACCTGTTTTGGGAAACAGACCCGAATACTTCCATCTTAACCTTGTGGTCTTTTTCCAAAACCAAAAGATCGGAAATTTTGGGCTTTTCACCCAAAAACTCTACTTCTATAATTTGTCCTTTAACTGATACCACTTTACCTAAATTCCCCATAATGATATTCCTGAAATTGTTTCAGATTGTTTCCTGTCTGCAAGTGATGATTGAATCCTTCTTTTTTGTCTGAATTGTTTTTGCATCACATCTTCTATATTTTGCAAGGCCTCTTCCATAGCGGTAACTCTTGAGGCATAACGGGCCAGCTGGGACTCGTGGGCTGTTTGGGAAAGCAGGGAGGTAAAAATTTGTGTTTCAAAAAAGTTTAAAATCTGCTCTAGAGAAGGCTCAAACAAAAATCTTTGCATTTCCTGATTACTTACCTCCTGCTCTAAATTATGCTCACCTGTGATATTTAAACTTGTCGGCGTTTGCACAACCACATTATTAAACTGGCCAAAAAAGACTGTAGTTTTCTGGTAGTTTAACAGCTTGCTCATCAGAGGTTTAAGAGACTCAAAAGATATATTCTCATCCGGAATCTCAAAGTATTCATACCGTTTACCTGAGACTGCATTATCCATTAACTCTCTACCCAGCTTGCCGACAATGACAAGGTTCCCTTTAGATTTTCGGGCTGTGTCTAAAAACAAATCAAAGGTGCGCTTGATGATATCTCCATATAATTTAGTGTTGGCAGAAAGAAGCACCAGAGCCTCTTTGCCGTTTTTGGGGATAGTTGAGAAGGTGTTTTGAGGTCTTTTTTGTTTTTTGGCTAACTCTTCCAACTGATGTTTATAAGAGGAGTTAACATCATGATACACGACAGATAGAGCTGCCAAAAAGTTACGGGTTTTTAAAACGTAGTTTCTAATCTTTTGCATTCTCATCACGGAAATCTCCTGATAGGCTTGTGCCAAAGTTTTCAAATTTTGTGTTGTATCTATTTCCTCAATTATTTGTCTTTTAGTCGGCATACGCTGATTAACCTCTCTTTCTCACGAGTAATATTTTTTATAAACTCATCCAAAGTCTTAACCTTTCTCAATTTGGCAAAAAAATCTACCGTGTCTTTTTTCCAATAAGCCAAATTCAGCTTTTCCCGGCAGTCGGAAACCGTAATATTGCAGTCTCCTTCTGTTAAAACATCTGCCCAAATCAGTCCCAGTAAAATAAGCTGCACATCCTCAGGCAAAACCTGAGTATATGGCTGATTGAAAAACTCAAAGATCTGATCACCCTTTTTCATGATTTTTTTAACATCTTCCGTGAGCTCTGCCCCAAAGTGGGAGAGGTTTTGCACTTTGTCATATTCTGTTAAAAAAGCATACAGCTTATTACTCATCTCTCTTTCCAGGTTGCTTTGAGTCTGCCTGCCTACCCTGGTAACAGACAAGGGTATGTTTATCGCCGGCCTCCTGCCTTTAAAAAAGATATTGCTGTCAAAAAAGATATGCCCGTCTGTCATACCCATCAAGTTTGTAGGGATATAACCTGTTAACTCACCTTCCAAAATCTCAACCACCGGCAAGCAGGTAATAGACACCTCGCCTTTTTTAGGATGTTTAAAATTACCGGCTCTCTCCAAAAGCTTGGCCTGGGCATAAAAAATATCCCCCGGATATGAATCCCTGCCAGGGAAACGGCGGGCTAATAGGGCAATTTCCCTATGGTATTTAGCGTGGGTTGATAAGTCATCCAAAACCACCAACACGTCTTCTCCTAGATCTCTAAAGTATTCTGCAATAGTCATGGCTGTATGAGGAGTCAGCTGTATTAAACTTGAGGCCATTTCCGAGGTTGAGACCACCATTAAACAATTGTTTTTAATCTCTTCTTTTTCAAAATAGTCCTGAAGCCGCTTGATTTCGCTTTTTTTCTTACCAATGGCTGCATAAATTACCACAGCACCTGAGCCTGCAAGTTTAAGTTGTGTCTGGTATTTAACTGCTGACAGCAGAAAAGAAGTTTTACCACTCTTTCTATCCCCAATGATTAACTCTCTTTGACCGCAGCCTATGGGGATCATGGTATCAACCAAGGCCACACCTGTTGAAAAAGGCTTTTTCACTTTTTCCCTATGAAATATCCCTAAAGGGGTTGAATCTATAAATCTTTCTTCTTTTATTTTTTTAGGACTATCATCATTTAAAAAGTTTCCTAAAGGATCAATTGTAGACCCAAGCATCTCCATACCAACCGGTACGGATAGAAACTTATCAGTTCTGGTGAGCCTGCTGCCGGGTCTGATAGGGTCATTTGAGAAAACCAGTACCTCTACCTGCTCTTCATTTAAGGTAAACACCTCACCCATTTTGCCGGATTCAAAAACTACCATTTCTGAGGGTTTTACAAGCGGCAAGCCGTTGACTTTGACTAGCGGGTGATTAACCAGCTCAGCCACCCCATATTCACCTGTTTTATCTAAGTATTTTTTAAAATCCATTCTCTTCCATCACCTTCCTCACTGACAAATCCTTGAATCTCCCATTAAATCCAACCTTAATCCCTCCAATCAGAGTACTTTCTATACTCAAATCTATTAAAACTTTCTGTTCCAGGTTTTCAAACAGCCAATTGGAAACCTGATCCAAAAATTTAGAGCTTGGCTCAAATGCAATTTCCAAATTCAAAACCTTATGCCCCAAAACCTGCTTTTTTAACTCAGCGATCATCTTTTGCACCTTTTCCGGATTATTCCAGCTTGCTTTGTTTGCTTCCAACCACCTGTCAGCCTGCTCAAACTGTTCACTGCTTAAGTGTTTTTTGGCTAAATTTTTAATATTTACCTTACGGCTGTATAAGTTACTTTCCAGTAATTCAAGGGTATTTATATACACATCAGCTTGTTGTTTGGTAATCATCCTATCCTAACACTCCCTCTTTTTTTGCCTCATCCAAAGCTTTGATAACTAAATCTTCATGTTCTTTTGGAGAGATAGCTTTACCTAAAACCTTTTGCAAAATTTGAGCAACTAAAACCTCTGCTCTGTCTTTGACCTGCTCCATCTGTGCTTTTTTAAATTCTTCCAGCTCCTGCTTTGTTTTTGCTGTTTCTTCTGTCTTAACCTTTTGCAGGCTCTCAAAATACGCTTTTTGAACCTCTTTAGACTGCGCTTCCAAAGTCTTGGCGCTGTCTTTAATCACCTGGTCCAAATTTTCATCTATTTTTGACTCCAGGTTAGACTTCATTTGACTTGCGGTTTTTAAAACCTCCTGAGACTGAATAAAAGATTGCTTGATAATATAATCTGCCTCAATTTTGGCCTTGTCTTTAATTTTCTCTGCCTCATCTTTTAACCTTTGTTCTTTCTTTCTAAGTTTTTGTGCCCAAATTATTATCCAAACTCCGGCTATTAAAGCCATAAGTAAGGCCAAAATTTCTAAAGATAAGATAGTAATGTCTATGTATTTATAATTCATATTCTCAAAATCAAATACCCTATCCCTAAACTGGATAAAATTATTGCAACAGTGATAAATACATTCATGGCAATGCCAAGCTGGATAAATTTCACAGCCATGGGGTTTCTGCCCAAAGCATCTACCCCTTTGGCTGCAGTCCTGCCAAAGGTTAAAAATCCTAAAACAAAACCTAAAATCACCACCAATGCTGCCACTACATATTTAAATACAGCACTGGGAGACTCTGTGGCTGCCATAGCAGACAGTTTAAAAATATCTGACAGCTGCCCCTTAACCTGCTCGCCTGTGGCAGAAAATTTAATATTTAAAGCCACAGCTATATTTTTTACTTCCTCTTTTGAAGAAAATTTCACATCTTCCATAGCAGAACCTAGGGTATAGCCTGATTTTTGAGACTTCATGCCTATCCCGGAAGTGGAAGAGCTGGTAACTAAATCTCCTTTTTTAATATCCCCGTTTTCACCGTTTACCAAAACATAGGTGCTGCCGGAGGTAATCACAGGATAAGAGGATTCATCCGAGCCTGTTAAGTTAAAAGATACTGCCGGTTTTTCTGTCACAATCCCTACCATCTGGGGGTCATAAGGGGTACCAGTTAAAACAAATCCATCACCTGTGGAAGAGATTATATGGCCGCTTTGGATATTTTCTCCCTTAATATTTAAGTTGTTGGCAAGTCCTAAGGAAGCATCATTGGTGGCTTCTCCTGCTTCTTCCCCTACTTCTTGTGCAAAAACAGGAGTAAGTGTGAAACCTAAAATTACTATTAATAATGTAGCAATGGGCAGTAATTTCCTCACATTAATACTTTATGTCAAATGTCCTGCTAAAAGCAAGATATCTACTCTACTCTATCTTCACCAATAATAATTAGTATATCCGCTTCTTTTTCTTCCTCATCTTTTGGCAGGGCGGATACGGAAGCATCCAGTTTTTTGGCAAGCTCCTCTGTAGCCGGTCTGGCTTTTTCGTTTAAGACAATTGCTAAGGTCTTCGGATAGTTGTCTTTGTTGGCATTGCCTTTTTTAATGGAGCCTACTTCCGGATACTGCTTTTTAATAACCTCTTCCAGCTTGGCAGCCAATCCTTTTACCTTAGTGCCGTTTTTAACTGATATTCTGGCAATATTTTCTTTGGCAGACTCTGTTGAGACATTAAACGGTGCTACATCTAAAAGTTTTTTAGCCTGAGGGTCATAAAGATAAGCTTTCTGGGATTTCGGGTAAAGTAAAACAACATCCCCGTTTTTACTCTTTTGGAAAAAGGGTTGATCTTTCAGTTTATTAATATCTGTGACTGTGGCCATAGTAGGCATCTCATCCGGAAGACTGATAAACTTGGAGACCTCCTTAACCATTGCCTCTATCTTTTGGGCATCTGTTAAGACAGCCGGGCTTGATTTAGGTTTTAAAATGAGAAAGTACAAACCTACTCCAATAAGAACCAGTACAACTAATCCTCCTGCAGCAATATAGGGAAAAAACTTTTTAATATTTTTACTGTCCATGAGTTTGCAAGTTTAAAGATACCACAATTCATGTAATACATGAAGATAGATTAAAAGTGATATTATTATTTTGTGGATTACTCGGAAATTGCAGATTGGCAGAAAATTCCCGGACTTTCAGGGCTTTCAGACCTAACCACACCTCCTAAAAAGTTATATTTCCAAGGCAATTTGGATCCGGCTATCTTTAAAAACTGTGTTGCCATTGTAGGAAGCAGAAAGATGACAGATTACGGCCAGCGGGCTATTGAAAAAATTGTCCCCCGCCTTATCTTGCAGGGCAAAACTATTGTTTCAGGCTTTATGTACGGGGTTGACCAGTATGCCCATAAAACCTGTATTGAAAGCGGCGGCAAAACAATCGCTGTCTTAGGCTGGGGCATTGCAAACAAACTCAGTGATGATGATGCAGAATTAGCAAAAGAGATCATCAAAAGCGGGGGGATTTTGCTTTCCGAATGGGAGTTTCAAAAGGCCAGCCACTGGACCTTTCCGGTCAGAAACAGGATCGTGGCAGCTTTGGCAAAAGAAGTGATAATAGTTGAGGCTGCAGACAAAAGCGGGTCGCTGATAACAGCCAAAATTGCAAGTAAGCTCAAACGGACCCTTTGGGCAGTCCCCGGACCCATTACCAGCCGCACTTCAGCCGGGACAAACAGCTTAATTGCCAAAGGCCATGCTAAGATTTGGCTGGAAGCCCAAACTCCTCCTCTACGGCAAAGTGATGACCCAATACTTGAGATTTTGGAGAGGGAGGCCCAAACTGCTGATGAGCTTTCCAGAAAGCTTAATATCCCCATCTCAGAGACGGGAGCAAAGCTATCCATGTTATTGCTATCTGGTCAAGTGACAGAAAAAGGTGGAAAATATTTCATAAGTTTTGATATATAAGCAATAGCTTGCGATAACTTTGTTATCTTAAAATCTACCTTGATTTCTTGAATTTAGATAAGGTATTATTATATTATGACCAATGATAATTTTAAAAAACTCTTGGATGAAGCGATAAAGCCACTTAAAGAAGGACAGGAGGAACTTAGAAAAGAACTTGCTGGATTTAAAACAGAACTTGCTGGATTTAAAACAGAACTCACTGGATTCAAGACAGAACTCACTAAAATAAAAGATACTATAGAAACACGTGTCCTACCTCCTCTTGTTTATGTTGAAACTACAGTAAAAAGTTATGCTGACAGGTATGTGACGAATGAAGATCACATTGGAAGGCTCCAAAAAAGAGTGAGTACTGTAGAAGATAAACTGGGGATTATTCCTCCACAAGATTTAACTATACCTTCAGTAAAGAGTGTTTGAGATTCCAGTCTTCACAATGTGTTAACATTTACTTGGTATGCTAGTTAAAATCCGCTCTATTGCCAATATCGGCCTTGAAACAGTGTCTGTGGATGTAGAGGTTGACGTAGCCTCAACCGGATTTCCCGGATTTACTATTGTGGGCTTGGCCAGTAAAGCAGTTGAGGAAGCGCGCGAACGGGTAAAAACAGCCATTGTCAACTCAAAACTGGATTTTCCTCCCAAAAAAATCACTGTTAATTTGGCCCCGGCTGATCTGCCCAAAGACGGTGCAGCCTACGACCTGCCGATTGCAGTAGGAGTGCTTTTAGCAAGCGGGCAACTACGTTTGCCGGAAGGTTTTGACCCAAAAAAGACCTTTTTTTACGGAGAACTGTCACTGGACGGCACGCTCAGACCAACCAGGGGAATTTTGCTTTTAGCACTTTTCACTCAAAAGCTCGGCACTCACTCCACCATCTTTGTCCCCCAGCCATCCGCTTATGAAGCCGGTGTGGTTGAGGGGGTTACCGTCATGGCCCTGAATTCTTTATCCCAGCTTGTTAAGCACTTAACAGAAGATGAGAAAATCACCCCTTTGCAAACTTTGGTGTCTCAGGACACGTTTGACAGCCGGGGAGCAGAGTATGACCTTTTAGAGATTGCCGGCCAGGAACAGGCAAAAAGAGCTTTAGTCATTGCTGCCTCAGGAGGCCATAACCTGATGATGTGGGGTCCTCCCGGTACAGGCAAAACCATGTTATCAAGAGCTTTACCCGGTATTTTACCTTCTTTAACTCCTCTTGAGGCGCTTGAGGTAACCAGGATCTATTCGGTATCAGGTCTGCTTGTGCCCGGACAGGCCTTAATTTTTAACAGACCCTTCAGATCCCCTCATCATGGCATCTCCAATGCGGGAATGGTGGGAGGAGGCAGCAACCCAATGCCGGGTGAGGTGAGCTTAGCCCATCTGGGGGTGTTATTTTTAGATGAGATGCCGGAGTTTCCAAGACAGATTATTGAAAGCTTAAGACAGCCTATGGAGGATGGGACTGTGGAGATTGTCCGGGTTGCCGGACATGTCAGATACCCGGCCAGTTTTACCCTGATTGCAGCTATTAATCCCTGTCCCTGCGGCTTTCTGGGTCATCCCAAAAGGGAGTGCAAATGCTCCAACAAACAGATCACCAAATACAAAACCCGCATCTCCGGTCCGATTTTAGACAGAATTGATCTGTTTGCGCCTGTTAATGCTGTAGAGACAGAAAAGTTATCGGTGACATCCCAAAATAGCACAAACAGGATATCTTCAAAACAAGCAAAAATACAGGTTACCCAAGCCCGCCAAATTCAGACAAAGAGGTTTAAAGATGAAGAACGGGGTCTTTATACCAATTCGCAGATGCGAAACCTGGATGTTAAAAAATATTGTTTTTTAACATCTGAGGCGGAGAATCTTTTAAAATTGGCTGCTGATAAATTCTTTTTTTCGGCCCGCAGCTATTTCCGTTTGATTAAAGTGGCCAGAACTATTGCAGATTTATCCTCAGATGAAAAGATCCTGCCCGCTCACATGGCTGAGGCTTTGCAGTACAGGCAGATATGAAATCCATTAACAGAGAAATTGGGCGGATAGCTGAAGATCTGGCTATGCAGGCGCTCAAAGATAAAGGCTACAGGATAGTGGAAAGGAATTTTTCTAACCGCTTTGGTGAGATTGATATTATTGCCGAAGATCAGGATACCCTGGTTTTTGTAGAAGTAAAATCCAAGACAGGAGTAGATTTTGGGACCCCTGAGGAGATGATAAGCAGAGGTAAATTAAAAAGAGTGCAAAATATGGCTACAGTTTATATGAAAGGTGAAAGTGTCCGTTGCAGAATTGATGTGGTCGCGATAATCCTATCCCCTGAAAATGAACTT
>CAYSNN010000021.1:0-13141 GCA_964432475.1 uncultured Gammaproteobacteria bacterium | reverse complement strand
GTACAAATAGTGACAATCCCACCACTTGCCAAACTTTTAATGATAATAGTTCCAGTATTAAACAAATCTCAAAGTCAGACCAGCTTCCTTTAACTCCTGCGGCAGGTACCAGACAAGATGCTTTGGAATATCCACCCTTGGCCAAAGAAGAAGTAGCTCATGTCTGGTTGGCTGATCCAACATCTATCTCCAATCCCCCTGCTGAGTTTTATAGGCCTTCTGACAATAAAATAGAAATCTATTGGGGAAATTCTACAGACGATAAAGCTGCTGTGGAGGTAAAAATAATCTATTATGATGGCAGCACATACAAAGTAATTCCTAAATATTTTGATTCTGATAGTGATAGAGTATCAACTAATGGTTTTGCTGCTACCTGTGAAGAAGTAACACCTATGAAGACTACCGAGGGTCTAAATAGGAAGTTTACTTGTAAAGTGCCAATTGATGTACCTACGGGCTTAATGCTGGTGAGATTAAGGCTATTATATAACTCTACTAGTCAGCCGGTGGCTGTACGTGCCTCCGGTACTTGTAATACATGTTCCCTGCCCCCTCAAGCAAGGATTATAGATTCAACAGGGGTTTCAGGTGAAACTCAACGAAGAGTAAGAGTATTTCAGTTGGATAAAGTAGTTCCCCCTTATTTTGATTATGCTATTTTTTCCGCGGGAGAAATCAGTAAGTGAAAGGTGAGCGAGGTTTTTCCTTAATAGAATCTTTACTGGTTGTAGTAATAGTTGGGGTGATTATCATCCTTATGGCTAATTTGCCTAACGCAATGATATTGATGAGCAAAAGCAGCCACATGAGTTTGGCAAGAGAGATAGCCGCAAAACAACTGGAAGATAAAAGAGCCATAAGCTATATCAACTTAACAGATGATAATTCGCCTATTTCAGATTCAAGAATCAGCTTATTACCTAACGGTTGGGGGAGCGTGGTTGTTGAAGATTGTAATGAACAAATTTGTACAAACAGTGAGCATATAAAACAAGTCAGTGTAACTGTAACTTGGAAAGAGAATGGAAAAACGCAGACAATAAATTTGAAAACATTTGTTGGCGAAGGAGGGTTGAATCAGTGAAAGGCCTTGCCTGCCGGCAGGCAGGTCTGACTTTAATGGAAGTTTTGGTGGCTATGGGGATAAGTATTCTTGTGGGAGCTCTTTTAGTTGTGATAATTGTAAACAGCGCAGGTTTGTATTCTAAGGAGTCCATAAATTTGCAGGGAGGTTTAAATAGTAACAATGCTTTAGGTGAAATCAGGCAGACAATTAAGCAGTCCAGTGCCATAATTTCTTCCTACACAGACGGAGCAGTTACCTTTACATCCGGGAATGACAGGATTGTTTTAAAAGTATCCTCAACAGATAGTTTAGGAAATTTAATTTCTGATACTTTTGATTATTTTGTTTTTTTCAAAGATGCTAATATTCTTAGGTTAAAAACTTTTCCAGATACTGCAAGTTCAAGAAAAACCCAGGATAGAATTTTTTCTACCAATGTTGACAGTTTAAAGTTTCAATATTTGAATTCTGCAAATCCACCGGAAGAAGTTACAGCTGCAACAGCCGCGAAAGTAAAGGTGACTTTGAGTATTAAGCAAAAAAACGGAACAAATTACGAGATACGGATTGCCACATCTGAGGCAGATCTAAGAAATGATTAAAATACAAAGACAAAGAGGACAGATTTTGGTAGTAGTCTTTATCGCCTTGGGGGTGGTTTTGTTTACCGTACTTTCTGTAATTGCCGGAGCTCAAATTTATTTTCAAAACGCAAGCTATTCCCTAGATTCCGAAAAAGCCGTGGCTTTAGCTGAAGCAGGTGTAGATAAGGCCATAGAGTCTTTAAACAGGACCGGAGGCAGCTACTTAGGTGAATCTGAAATACTGCTTGGAGATGGTGCATATTCTATAAAAGTTACTTCAACAGATGCTGCCACAAAACTCATTGAGTCCACAGGTTACATACCTAGTAAGAGCAGTCCAAGAGCTAAAAAGATAATTAAAGTGACAACCTCAAGAGGGGTAGGAATTGCATTTAATTATGGAATTCAGGTGGGTGAAGGTGGTCTGGAGCTTGGTAATAGTAACGTAGTCACCGGTTCCGTGTATTCAAATGGTAACATCGTGGCTGGTGGCAGTAATACAATAACCGGAGATGTCTGGGTGGCCGGAGGGCCGCAGCCTACAGCTGACCAGGAGACAGATTGTGAAGGGTCAAACTGCCAGGACTTTTTCTTCGGCAAAGATATTAACGGTGAGGCAAGAGTGGCGGTTGCTCAGAGCTTTAAACCCGGCAGCAGCGGAATTTTGAATAAAGTTTCAATAAAGATCAAAAAGATCGGAACTCCTGCCGATGTAACTGTCAGGATTATGCAGGATTCAGATGGCAAACCAAACAAGAATGCGGTTTTAACAACAGGGACTTTATACAGCAGCTTAGTAACCACATCCTACGGGTGGATAGATGTGACTTTTAACTCCTCACCTGCTTTAACAGCTGAAACTATTTACTGGTTGATGATAGACAGCACAATTGATCCATCAAATTACTGGTCCTGGCAAAGTGATTTGGCTCAAAGCTACACCAGAGGTTTGCCAAAATGGTCTCCGAACTGGTCAGTTGGCAATGCTACCTGGAATACAATTAACGGAGATTTAAGCTTTAAATCCTTCTTAGGTGGAGCTCCTACATCCATCAGGGCCGGAAGTAACAGATTAACTGTCGGAGGCGAGGCGCATGCTAATACTATTGAGAATTTAAACATTACCGGTGATGCTTATTATCAAACTATTATTACCTCTACAGTGTCCGGTACCTCTCACCCGGGTTCTGCTGATTCTCCTCCCAAGGTCTTTCCGATATCTGGGGCAAATATCACTGATTGGAAAGACCAAGCCGACGGACCTGACAATAGTAGCACTACCGGTCCTATCAGTAGCTGCGTAACATCTTTGGGACCGGTGAAGGTTATCGGTGATGTAGTCTTCAATAGCGGCTGTAATATAACGATAAAAAGCCCTATTTGGATAACGGGAAGCCTGACCTTAAATAGTAATAATATTTTAACTCTAGATTCTTCATATGGACAAACATCCGGTGTAATTATCGTGGATGGAAAGGTTGACTTAAACAGTAACAATCATTTAAACGGAACAGGCCAGCCCGGCAGTATGCTGATGGTTTTAACCACATTTGATTCTACAACAAATAACGAAGATGCCGTATTGGTTAACAGTAATGGAAATACCGGAGTTTATTACGCCAGCAAAGGCATTATTTCACCCGGTACGGGTAATTCTTTTAAAGAATTAACAGCCTGGGGCATAAGACTTATCAATAACTCAACAATTGATTATGAAACAGGTTTATCCAGCAGCTTGTTTACATCCGGTCCTTCCGGGTCTTATTCTCTGGTTAAAGGAACATACCAGGTGAAGTGACAATTTACAATTTACAATTTACAATTTACAATGTAATAAGCTGCCATGACAAAGATTACTGTCGGTTTAGATATTGGGTTTTCATCAATAAAATTAGTAGCTTTGTCCAAAGAGGACAAAAATTTTAAGTTATCATCCTTAGGCTCTATAGCTAGCCCTCAGCCCGGTATGATTTCTGATGCTGAGACTGAGCTGGAAGCTGTTGCTGATGCTATAAAAAAACTTTTATCAGCAACAAAGGTTGAACAAAGAGAGGTTATTGTCGCGCTACCGGAGTCAAAGGTTTTCACAAGAGTAATTGATGATCTGCCCTATTTGACAGACAATGAATTATCTTCTGCCATACTTTATGCTGCCGAGGAATTTATTCCGATGCCTTTGTCAGAGGTTAACCTTAACTGGCAGGTTTTATTTCGATCGGATGGTAAAAATAGCCCGGCAAAAACTGTAGTTTTAGTAATAGCCTCCCCCAAAAATGCCATCTCAAAATATATCAAAGTATTAAATTTGACAGGATTGAGGCCCAGGGCTTTGGAAACGGAGACTATTGCAATCACCAGATCCTTGGTTGGCAATAACCCTTTCTCACCCTCTACTTTAATTGTGCAGCTTGGAGCTACAACAACTGATTTTGCTGCAGTTTCTAAAGGGTTGATTTGGCTAACCCGGTCGATTTCAACCGGGGGGATGGCACTTACCAGGGTATTATCCCAGAATTTCAACTTTGAGCTGGCGCAGGCAGAACAATATAAAAAGGTCTATGGTTTACTGGAGGACCAGTTAGAGGGTAAGGTTTTTGAAGCGCTTAAATCTATAGTTGATATCATAGTTGATGAAACTAAAAGAATCATGCAAGCTTTTGAAACAAAATATCCGCAAAACCCCATAAAAAGAGTTGTTTTATCAGGAGGAGGGGCTAAAATGCCGGGGCTGGTGATTTATTTTGCAAACAATTTGGGTTTAGAGGTACAGGAAGCTGATCCTTGGTACTCTATTACTAAAGATAAATCTTTAATTTCAAAACTTTCACAAGATGCATCGTCCTATTCGGTTGCGGTAGGGCTTGCATTAAGGGAGGATTAAAATGCCGGTTATCTCAATAAACTTGCTTCCGACGGAATTTAAATCGGAAGAGATAAAAAGAGCAAAGTTTTATAAAATTCAGGCGGCTGGGGTATCTATAGTGCTACTCATGATTTTTCTTGCAACTTTAACAGTTGTCTTAAGAGTATTGCAGAGTAATAATATTTCACAATATCAGGCCAGACTGGCTCGAAATGAGCAAAAGGTATCCCAGTTTAAAAATACCCAGGCATCTTTGTTACTGTTAAAAAACAGACTAACAGCAATCAACCAATATTTAGGAATTCCTTCCGGTCAAACTCAGATGTATAAACTAGTTGCCGGTTTATTACCCGCTTCTGTTTTAGTTAGTTCTTTCTCAATTGATAGTTTAGGTCAGGTGACAATACTGGCAACTGCTGCTGACGGAGCCTCTTTGGATAGTTTAATCAGTAACTTAACCTCTAAAGAAAGTAATCAGGGTAAAATCAGCCAGGTGAGTTTAGAAACTATCGGCAGGGGTAAAGATGGAGTTTTCAGGGTCACTTTTAAGATCAAGCCCAAGTAAACTTTCATTTTATGAAAAAAGAAGAAGTATTCAAATTTTACAATACTTATAAAATTTATATTTTTCCAACAATAGTTACGTTGTCAAGTTTAATACTTATTGTGTTTGTAGTCTATCCTCAGATAAGTAAATTGATAACCAATCAAAAGCTTGAGGGAGAATTAATAAACAGGTCAAAGTTTCTGGAAGTTAAGGCAGAGGCTTTAGAGGGCTTGGATTCGACGGATTTAAGTCGTAAAGTACAATATGCATTAAACGCTTACCCAACAGACAAAGATTTTCCTTATGCAATTGGTTTGCTTCAGAATATGATAGCCCAATCCGGATTTAATATTAATTCTTTGTCTTTGGGGACCGGGTCCTCAAAAAAGACGGGTTCTGAAAGTTATAGTGTTAGGATAGAATTATCCGGTTCGATCGCGCTGCTGCCTACTTTATTCAATAACATAGAGAATTCAAATAGACTTATGAGCATAAACAATATTGAGTATACTCTTAGTAAAGATGGGCAATCGGTAGACTTAGCACTAAATATCGCAGTCTTGTTTGCAGCTGCCCCTCAGGAGTTTGGTTCAATCGATTCCCCTCTTCCGGAGCTGTCAAAAAAAGATGAAGATGTAATAGCGAAACTGGCGAGATCAGGCAATGTAACCATAGGGTTTCAGGCTACTGCTCCGCTTGGTCCTCGCGGAAGAGAGAATCCATTTGAATAATTATTTTAAAAGATCAGGCCTGACCCTTTTGGTTTTTTCCAGGGATTTTGCTTTTCTCCACTCCTCTATTTTCCGGTGATTGCCTGAAAGCAGGATTTCCGGGACACGAATACCTTCAAACTCCTCAGGTCTGGTATATTGGGGGCCTTCAAGCAGGTCTTGGGTAAAGGATTCATTGATAATTGCCTCCGGCTTGTCTAAAACACCCGGAATTAGTCTTACTACAGAGTCTACAACAACCATGGCAGGAATCTCTCCGCCTGTTAAGACATAGTCTCCGATTGAGATTTCCTCATCTACATATTGATCTATAAATCTTTGGTCTATTCCCTCATAATGACCACAGACGATGACTAAATGCTCTAGCTTTGAAAATTGCCGGGCTTTTGATTGTTTATAGGGAGTTCCGGAAGCTGAGGTAAGGATCACCTCACATTTGACATTTTTTAGGGCTTTTGCTAACACATCTGCTTTTAGTATCATGCCGATTCCACCCCCATAGGGACGGTCATCTACTACCTGGTGTTTACCTTCCCCATATTCACGTAAATTTATAAGCTCAAAAGTAACTTTGCCTTTAGTTTGGGCTCTTTTCAGAATACTGGTGTTTAGTATGGGGTCAAAGACTTCAGGAAAAAGGGTTATGATAGAAATCTTCATTTAAAATTTTCAATTTTTAATTTTGCAATTTTCAATCAAATCTCAATTTTGCAATTTTCAAACATTATAAATTGAATCATTGAAAATTCAATGAAAACTGGTACTTGAAAATTAATCGGTTGGTTGTTCTGATTGACCTGCTGTTGCTGTAGTAGGTTCATTAAGTTGTAGAGTTATTCTCACATTCTCTGCAATAGCCCGGACTGTTAAAAGTTTTCTGATAGCCCTGATGGTTTGGCCGTTTTTACCGATAATTAAGCCCATATCAGATGGGTCAACGGTAAGCAGTAAATTTACATTACCATTTTCTGTTTGCTCATCGATTACTACAGCGTCTGGTTTGGTAACTAAACTGGTAACAATATAACTAAGAAGATCCTTCATTCTTTCTCCTCCTTTGTCTTGTCACTTTGAACCGGCTCTGACGGTGAAGAATCTGTATCTACTGGCTGTCCGGTTTGCTGTGATTCTGCTATAGCTGGTTCTACAAGTTCTTCAGCGGACTCTGTTTTTGGTTTTTCTGTTTTTACCTGTTCACTATCTCCTGCTACCTGTTTACTTGCTTTTTTAGGCTTTCTGGGTTGCCTTTGAGGAGCTTTGCCAATAATCCTCAAATATCCAACTGATGGTTGAGCTCCAAGTTTTATCCAATAATCAATTCTGTCTTGTTTTAATTTTATTTCTTTAGGTTCTGTTAGGGGATTATAAGTTCCCAGTAGTTCAATATAACCTCCGGTTCTTTTGGCGCGTTCATCTACTGCCACCACCCTGTAAAAGGGTTTTTGTTTTCCACCTATTCTCATCAAACGAACTTTTAACATGCTAGGGATTGTATCAAATTATCTTAATTTTAGAAAGGGTTAACTTTAACCATTCTTTAAAAACTTTTCATACTCTTGATGAGAACGAAAAACGCCCTCCAATCTTATAAGTATTTGGCTATTATGTTTATAGACTCTATAAACCACTCTGGTTTCCCCTGCTTCTTGTCTGTTAAGCGGTACACCGCTAATTAATTGGGGTCTGACACTACGTAGAGTACTGTCTTTAACATGGGTATCCGGGCTTTTCGGATTTTGTCTAGCATAATCTACCATTGCCCGGATTGCGTTCACTATTCTTGGATTTGCCCGGTCTACACGACTCAACTGACGGTGAATAAATAGACCAATCCTAGAATCATCCCATGTTGTAAAACCTGCTACCCCGCCATCCGTTCTCAGAATTACATCCCCAACCGGTAACAGATCTTCTTTTGCCTTCTCAGTATTTACGGCTGCCTCTGGTGTGGGTTGTTGTTTGGGAAGCATACTTAACGCTCTTTCAAAAGCAGCATCGATTAAAGAGGTTTCCAGCCGAGATGCTTTTTTTGTTTTGTTGTTTGACTGTTTATCTCGAAGGTATAGCCATTGAGCTATACTCCGTAAGCTGACAATCCGGTCTTTCGGGCCCTGGGGTAAACCATGTTCGCGGCTTAGCTGTAAAACTCCTTCTCTTGAAGCTTCGATGATCTCCTCTAATTCAATTCCGGTTTGCTCATTCAGAGTTCTAACGCTTACATCAGAGCTGATACCTCTTTTTGCCAGGTATCTTAATTTTCCTTCAAGAGCCCGCGTCAACCTGTCTGTGGCCTGTTCTTCATTTGCCGGAGATCGTCTTTGTTCAGCAACTCGAGCTCGTGGAGCAGGGGCAGAGACCTCAGTTACTGGTATTGGTTCTGCTGTTTTTCTACCTCTAACCTTTTGAGCCTGATACCATATGTGGAGAAATTCTTTTGCTGCATCAAAAGTAGAAGGAATTGTAATCTTTCCTGTTCTAGCTTGTAAACTCTCCCATGCGGTTAATTGATCTTGGTTAAGTATTTTTTGGGCCCGGCCTAGTCTTAAAACACTAAGGGTGTCAGTTAACATTGCCAGGGCTGTTGCTTCTGTGATCTGGGTATCTGGTGGAAGAGCTTTCTCTATCTCGGCCATTACCTCACCCATGTCTGTTTTGAAATTTGCTAATATTCTTTGTAACGCACCAAAACCTGGTATTGATATACCTGCTTGTTCCAGTGATGGTTTGGTTTCCCGAACCGGTTCAACCCTAAATCCTGTAAGTTGGCCTTTTGCTCTGGTAGGTTGGATACTGTAACCAATCTCGCTATAAATAGAGTCGGCAGCTCTGATTTGAGTCATGGTTTTTCTTCTGTTGCCGGGGTTATCTTCGCCAAAAAGGTATATAGCTAAAGTGGACAGATTATGCAAACGCCCATCATCCAAACCCTGGTTTATCGCAAAGGCTGCCTTTACACCTAAACCTCCAAGCACCTCTATATTTCTGGTCCTGTCATCCGACCATATCCTCCAGCCGCCTTTTAAATACTCATCTCCGGGCAATGGTCTTCTTTTATGGTCTTCCTGACCTTCTCCTTTTTCCTTCTCCCGCTGCTCTTTCAGCAGCCTTAACCCTTCTTTCAGATTAGGGTTTTCATCAGGTTTTGCAATTAAAGCTTGGAAATCCCTTTCCCATTTGGGAATTACGGCATCGACCACGGAACTTGTGCCGCGAAACCTATCCATATGGGAGAGTTTTGATGCCAGGACATCCAGATCACTTTCATGTTTTCTGGCAGCAGCAATCAACTGGCCATAATCCAGATGATCGTCGGGTCGTTGCCGGGTGGGCTTACTACTCTCCCCTATTTGTGAAATTGCTCCTCTTACCTTCTCTTTGTCCATAGAACTGATATTTACTTTAGATGAGAGGTTAGAGTATCGAACATCTTGTCCGGGTTATCTCCCATAAAAAGAAGAGATAAAACAGTCAAGGCGGCTATATCTTCATGGGAAGTGAAATATGCCTCTTTAGCAGCATGACTGGTTTTAAGTACGGCATGCAGTTTTTTCAGCAGTCTCTCTTTAACCTTGTCGTCGACCGGTTTTACAGCTTCTCTAAGGCTACTAAGCACTGTTTCATCTTCGGAGCCATACTGTATTCCTAAAGCCGCCAGTTCACCCTGAGCGTCCCTGATGGCATGAGCCAGTAGCAGTATCTCGTCTTCGGTTAAAAGGTCAGGGCTACTGATTTTTTCAACAGCTTCAGGAGTAGCAGCAAGAGCTTGTTTAGCAACAACGGTTTTGACCACCTGTGTTTCCTCTCCTTCAACCAGTGCTGGGGATGCTGTGTCAGTAGCTTGTTGTTCTGACAAAGTGGCTACAGGGACTAAAGCGTATTTGGTCTCTTCGCCAGGCGCTCTATTGTTTGGGTTAACATTCTGTATTCTAAGACCTTCAGCTTTTTCTAGTTCTTTATTTAGCATAGCCATGTGATAACCTAATCTGTTTAGTGCAGTTTTGTCATCTTCATCTGGCCAAACTTTTCGCGCAAGTACAAGACGTGGTATAGGTTCTTTACTCTTTCTTAATATTTCCAGGATGGCATTTTGTATGCGTGAGTAAGTTATGGTTTCTGTTGCTTTTTCCTCTGCTGCAGGTAGGTTTGCTTCAGCAGCTGCACCTTCTTCTACAGGCATAACAATAGCGGTCGAAGGCTTTTCTTCCTCTCGTATTGCAGCCTCATCTCCAAACCCTACAAGGTAATCTTGGTTTATTGCAGACCTTGATCTTCCTGCTTTTCTGTCATTTATGATAATTTTTGCACCAACAGTTGTATTAACTCTATGGATAGTACTTCTTAGTGTTATTTCAGAAAGTGTTATTTCAGAACCTGCAGGATTTAGAAATTGTTGTATCAGGTCCTCCTTATCAACTGGCCGACCTGCCCGAGCTAGTAACGCTAATAGCTCATACTGTCTCCCCGGTAGTGATACTTTGATTCCGTCGACGAGCACGGATCTTCGATCCGGCAATAAAACAAGTCTATCTTTTTCAGCAATTTCTTCGGTTGAAGGAACTTGGGTTGGTAGCGGTTGTTCTTCAACCTCTGTGGCTGCCGCTAAAGCTGGTTGAACTGTTTCTCTTTTGTCTAGCCCTAAAACCTCAGCTACGGTGGGTTGTGTTATATCATAGGTTTCGAATAAATCTGAAGTTCGCAAAATTCGGTCTCTGGTATCCCCTCCTCTTTCAATAATATTCGGGACTGTGGCGGTTAGTCTTTGATATTCTTCGTAGTTTCCTGCTTCAAGTGCTGTTACTGCTTGTCTTGCTGTGTCCATAGCAGATCTTCTAACTTCTTCGAGCATCAAACTAGCTAGAGCCGGTAAAAATGGTTGAGTACCAAACTCAGGGTTCTGATCCATTGTGGACGCGGCCATGATCTCCAGCTCGTTCAAGGGGATGTCTTGTCTGCCTGATAAGTTAGATAAATCAAGGCGCAAGACCCTGAGCTCTCTTGCTACCAGGTCTATACCATCAACTTCTTTTACGCCTTGGGTGCCTTTTTCTCTTGCGCCGCTAAGATCTCCACCCCGTAAGGCTGTCTGTGCTTCAGCAAAATGTTGTATACCAGCGGCAACCTGCCCTTGTCTTATCTCTAGCTCTGCTCTTTCAATAGCCATAATTTTATCTACTATCGTATCTTAGCCCCATAGTTTAATAATAAGTCCCTGATTTGTCAAGCATGACAAAAACTTAATTAAAAATTGTATCAGCTAAAGCTGTTTTCAGGCTATTGAAAGCAACATCAGCAAACCTTTCACAGTCTTTTTGGTCAAATCCGTAAATCCTTGCCAGCCTTGCAACATTATCAGGTCTTAATACGGGGTCACGGTAGTACATCTGAAGAAAAGCTCTCGAGTCTGCCGGTATTTTTGACCAGACAGCCGGAATTTGTATAAGTTCGGTTAAACTCTGTCGTCTTTCTGCATATCTTTTCTCCTGACGTTGCTGTCTTAAAGCTGCCCAATCAACCTTTTTACCCCGGTTACTCTGTCTGCCATCGGGTTTTTCTATTTGCCTCTTGGCTTTGGGTGTTTGTTCAGTATCCAATAGACTTGGGGGCACATCTTCCTGCCAATATACCCGCAGATTTGGGAATTTTCTGAGTTTTCCTAAAGCCTGTCGCAGAATTTGTCTGATTCTTTCCCTGGAAAGGCCCATCTCTCTGCCGATCTCTGACATGTTTAATTCTTCTTTTTCATCCCATCCTACAAACAGCTGAATCATTTGTCTCTCTCGGGGGGTAAGTGTCCCCAGCGCATTATCGATGTCTGCACTTTGGTGTTCTTGTCTCCATGTTCCAACTACAGAGTCTCCCTGTGTTGTATTAGTTGTTGAGAGTATGTCCCCTAAAGTATGGTTTTCATCATCGCTTCCATTTTCCAAAGATTTCTCCAAAGAAGAGACATTAGTAACCCCTTCGTTAGTCATATGCCTCAGAGTTTCAATCTCGCTTGGTTTTACTCCTGCCTCGGCAAGCATTTGGGAGAGTTGATTGAAATCCGGGTAACAACCATTTACGGCAAGGTAATTTCGTGCTTGCCGGCCGGCTGTAGACACTACTTGTTGCATGTAAACGGGTATCCTGATTTCGGTTGACTGGTCTGCTATAGCTCTGGTGATCCTCTGCATGATCCACTGGGTAGCATAGGTTGAAAATTTAAAACCCAGTCTATGATCAAACTTCTCGGCAGCGGCTCGTAAACCTTCCTGGCCCTCCTGGAATTTGTCCAGGAATGGGAGACCTATATGGTTTTTCGTTTCAAATGCCACCAAACGTAAATTAGCATTGATTATCAGGTCATAAATATCCTGGCTTTCTAAAAAGAGTGGCCTAAACTTTGTTCCTGGTTGAGTTTGGGGACGAATTGTTGCAACGAATTTTGTATCCAAAAACAGCATCTCAAGGGTGGAAGCGTTTCTTAAATGCTCGAAGATCAGATACTCCTGCTTATGGTTTAACAGCGGAAATCTGGCAATTTCTCCCATTAAGATGTCGATAGTGGCTCGTTCAGCCCAATTAACAGAACGGATTTGCTCCAGTAATCCCGGAATAGACAAACTTACTCCCTCTCCGGTTCTCAGCCCGTTAGGTATAGGATGAGGGGTTGGCGGCAGGGTATCAGGTTGTTCAGTCTCCAGCTCTAGTGTCATTTAAATGATTAACAATGGAGTCAATTCTAACATATCTAAATCTGGGTTCTGCAAGCGTGAGGTTTAAATAAGTTCTTTTAAAGCTTTTGTAGCTGCTTGTTCTTCAGCAACTTGTTTACTATTTCCGGTTCCTCTTCCGTATTCCTTTCCTTTAACATAAACAGCTACTATAAATTGCTTGGCATGATCCGGGCCCTTAGTTTCTAAAATTTTATAATGAGGTGATTCTTTAAATTTTTCCTGGATGATCTCTTGTAAAGAAGATTTGGCATCTTTGGGGGGGCCGGATTCCAACTCTTTTTCAAAAAGAGTGAATAAGGTTTGTTGAATTATATCTCTTGCTTTCTCAAGTCCCTGGTCTAAATAGATAGCTCCTATTAAAGCTTCATAAGTATTAGCAAGAAGCTGGGGATTGTCTCTTCCTCCACCTGTTTCTTCTCCCTTGGAAAGATGCAGATAGCTTCCTAAGTCCAGTTTTTCGGCAGCCTGAGCAAGCGATTTAGTTTTTACTATAAAAGCCCGAAGGTTTGTTAGTTCACCTTCAGCGGCTTGTTTATGTTGTGAGTAAAGATAATTTGATGTGATAAGCGATAACACTGAGTCACCCAAAAATTCCAGCCGTTCATTTGATTCAATATTTAACCTGACTTCG
>CAYSNN010000020.1:0-13352 GCA_964432475.1 uncultured Gammaproteobacteria bacterium | reverse complement strand
ATGGATGATTACCTCAAACAGCAAATTGATGAAATAGATACCAGGATCGAAGAAATTAAACCTTTACTGGAAGATCCTGAGATGAATCAGCTTGCAGCTGAGGAGATTGCAGAGCTTGAAAAACAGAAACGCGAATTAATGTCTACCGACTACCGTCTGCCGACTACCGCGGAAGACGGAAGACAGAAGACAGAAGACAGCATCAATCCCAATATCGCCATCATGGAAATCCGTTCTGCAGCCGGGGGTGATGAAGCAGGACTGTTTGCCGGCAGCTTACTCAGAATGTATAGCAAATATGCTCAAAGCTTAAAATGGAATATAGAAGAATTAGACAGGTCGGAAGGAAAGTTAGGACAAATTAAGGAAATAGTTATCAAAATCAAAGGAAGAGATGCTTATAGTGCTTTAAAATATGAGTCCGGGGTTCATAGGGTTCAGAGAGTGCCAACCACCGAATCCTCCGGCAGAATTCATACATCAACAGCAACAGTTGCAGTGTTACCGCAGATTACCGAGTCTCAAGTCAGCATTAATCCATCAGATATAGAATTTGAAGCTTTCAGATCAGGCGGCGCAGGAGGACAAAATGTCAATAAAGTCTCAACAGCTGTCAGATTAAAACACACTCCCACAGGTATTACAGTCACAGCCCAGACTGAGAGATCACAGCTGCAAAATAGAGAAAATGCCTTTGCTTTGCTTCGGGCCAAACTTTGGGAAATTGAGCAACAAAAAAAAGTCGGCAATATAGAAGAGCAAAGAGCTTCGCAGGTAGGAACAGGTGAAAGATCCGAAAAAATCAGAACATATAACTTTCCCCAAAATAGAGTTACAGACCACAGAATCGGTAAATCCTGGCATAATCTGGATAGGATTTTAGAAGGAGAACTGGATGATATCATCAAAACCCTCTCAATACATTAAAGGTTGGGTAGAATTTTATAAACTAAAATTTAAAGTCACACCAGATGTTTTAATCCCCCGTCCGGAAACAGAACTACTTGTAGATGAAGTTTTGGCAAATATTAAGGGAAAAATCACGGTACTTGACGTGGGAACAGGATCCGGAAATATAGCTATATCCGTTGCTAAAAATGCACCTGGTGTAAAAGTTTTCGCAACAGACATCTCTTCTCAGGCTTTAAAAATAGCTCAACAAAACGCTAAACTGCACGGTGTTGAAAACCAAATTAAATTTATCCAGAGTAACCTGCTTTCTGCTTTTGACAACTCTGAACTCAAAACTTTTAACTCTGAACTCATCATTGTTACCAATCTACCTTATATACCTACTCAACGCATTCCCTACCTGGATTCATCTGTCAAAGACTATGAACCACACGTGGCTTTAGACGGAGGTGAAGATGGCTTTGGCCTTTACAGAAAACTCTTCCGGCAAATTTCCAGCCTCAGAAGGCGTCCCCTTTTGAACCTAAAATTGATAATCGGCGAAATTGATTACACTCATGGAGAATTAGCAATAAACGAAGCTTTAAAATATTTCCCGGAAACTGAAGCAGTAGTTAAAACAGATTTAGCTCACAAACAAAGAATCTTACTGATAAAATTCTCCTGAAAAAGCTCCTCTGTCATTCCGAGGGAAGCTCTGCTAAAGTAGCTGTAACTGTCCGGATTTTACCGTCTGCCCAGACTTCAAGGGTTAATCTTTGACCTATGTTACTTTTTGATACAGCCTCTGCAATTTTATTCTCCGAATCAACCGACTCACCGTTGATTTTAGTAATTATATCCCCATCTTGCATGCCTGCTTTTTCAGCCGGTCCACCGCTTACCACCTCTTGGAGATATGCACCCTGAGGTACTTCATTTAAGATAGCCACATCTTTTGAGATAAACCTGTATCTGATACCCAAAAACGGCCGTGAAACTGAACCTTTGGAAACAAATTCATCTACAATTTCTTTAACTGAATTGATCGGGATAGCAAACCCGATGTTTTGCGCGCCTTCTGTTGTTGCAACGTTCACACCAATTACCTGACCGGAAGAGTTAAGTAAAGGCCCTCCGGAATTACCGGGATTTACTGCTGCATCGGTTTGGATTAAATTATCCAAACTTTCTGCAGAACCTGAAAAAGGATCCCCTGCTATCACCCTCCTGCCTAAACCTGAGATTACTCCGGTTGTAACTGTATTAGTAAATCTGCCCAAAGCATTACCAATTGCAATTGCCACCTGACCCACTCTGATTTTGCTGGAATCGCCCAAATCTAATGGTTTCAATCCTGTGGCATCAATTTGTACCAGCGCCAAATCCAATATCGGATCCCGGTAAATTTTTTTGGTCTCATATTTTTGGCCGTCTTTGGTAATTACTGTATAGCGGCCAGTATCTGACACAACGTGCTTGTTAGTCACAATAATCCCCTTATCTGAAACCACAAAACCTGTCCCAATAGTACTATCTTCTCTTCTGGGGATCGCAAACGGATCAAAAGGGTTTACTACCCTTTGAGAAACTCCTATTGCCACAACAGACGGTGAAGTCCTATCTACGACTGAAATAATGGCGTTTTCCTCCTGTACTACAGTTCTGGTTTCCTGATTGGTAACTTTTGGCAAATTTATGTTGCCTGAAGGTATCAACCCTCTTACTTGAGCTTGATATAAAGCTACAGCCACGATAATTCCGGCTGATACGGAAAGAAGGATTCCCGTAAAGTTTGGTTTTGGCAGTTTCAAATTTGAATAATCCATATTAATCAAGCAGCTCAATCGCCTTATCTAACTGCGGATCTTTAGCTTGATCATCCTTTTCTGCTTCTATTGTAACATCAGGCTCAAGTCCATTGGTATCATTAACCCATCTTCCATTTGGCGTCAGCCACTTTGCTACTGTAATATGAATACCTGTCCCTTGGGGTAAATCCTGAGCCTCTTGTATAGTACCTTTTCCAAAAGACTTTTCTCCAATAAGAGTTGCTCTTTTTCTATCCTGTAAAGCGCCTGACACAATCTCTGAAGCAGATGCTGAACCTTTATTAATTAAAACTTCTAAGGGTATTTCAGTGAGTTTACCCTGTCTGTTTACTTTAAACGGAGATCTTTCTCCCTCTCTGTTCTCCTGTAAAACCACATCTCCTCCTTCCAGAAATTCAGAAGCAATAAATACGGCTCCTGCCAGGAATCCACCGGGATTGTTTCTAACATCTAAAATTACTGCATCAGGGTTTTTTGCAACAATCTGCTTGACCGCTTCTTCCCATTCTGCATTTGTTCTTTCTCCAAACCTGGATAACTTGACAATTGCTACACTTTTACCGCTTGGTGTTTCTTTAAAGCTTACTTCCGCACTTTTCACAACAATTGTGTCTCTTACTAAATCATAAGATTTTGTATCAGTATCACCCTCTCTAAAGATAGTTATATTGACTTTTGATCCTTTCGGCCCTCTTATCAACTTTACTGCTTCCGGTAAACTCATCCCGTTAGTATCCTTGTCGTCAATCTTGACGATAATATCCTGAGGTTTTATCCCTGCCCGAGCCGCAGGCGTACCTCCAAGTGGAGCAATAACCACAAGTCTCTTATCTTTATTAAAGCCAAGCTGAATGCCAACCCCTTCAAAGCTTCCATTTAATTCTTCTTGGGTTGATTTTTGCTGTTCAGGAGGTAAAAATACCGTGTAAGGATCACCAATTGCGGAAACCATGCCGGATATCGCGCCGTAAAACATCCTGTTTGGATCTAAAGCTTTTTTGTCTATATAGGTTTTAGAGAGCAAATCCCAAGTATCCCAAAACAGCTTGAAATCCAAATTAACATCTTTGGGAACATCACGGCTTGTAACAGAAAGAGTCGGTCTGTAATTTGCCCACTTTAATTCCACGTCTCTGTGGCCTAGTTGCCAGCCAAATAAAAACGCTAATATAGCAATCAAAATAACCTTGACGTTAATATTTTTGATCATCTTGTCCACCGTAATTTCTTTAGAGACTATATTACCTGGAAAGTTATTTGTAAAGCTTGAGTTTAAGCTTGGCTACTGATAATTTCACAGTTTACAGCCGGTAACTGAATTTTACGCCTGTTTGTTTCTATAGTCACTAAAACTCTCTTTATACCTGAGGGCAGCAAAGTCTCTGTTTCATCTATTGCCAAAATTATACCCTGCTCTCCGGGAAAAGAATTCCCAACAACTCGTACCCTGGAGCCCTTTTTTAGTTCAAGTGGTGAATCATCTGGTTCAACCGCTAAAACTGTCCCGCTGTTTTGAGCCGGGGGTAGTTTGGTATTTCTGATCTTAATTATACTACTTGACTCAAAAGATGGTAAGCTTATTCTTCCTGCATTTCCATCTATCGAAATAAATTTACCGTTATACTCCGTTAATACCTCATAAATATCCCCTCCTATAGGAATAGATCCAAACCCTTCGCAAACAACAATTGAAACTCCTATATCGTTTTCTAATTTTTTAGGGAAAACTAAGCGGCCACCTGCCATACCCTGGTAATCTTTTGCGTTTATGCCTCCTGTAATTATTCCCCTGACTCCATCTGATATAGCAGCACTGATCGCATCTTTAAAAATCAAGCTGCCCCCTGCTAAAATTGCATTTGAATATTTTGGAGACAAAAAATCTTTTCCAATTAGCTCGTCCCTTGTCCCTAATATATGTAACATTCCATCTCTTACCCTGCCTGAACCAAACATGCCATATACTAAGCTTGCCTGGGTTTTAATAATAACCTGTCCTTTTTCTTTATCCACTTTTTCCACTATTCCGTAAACTCCGGCCGGTAAATCTATTTTCTGGGGCAGAAATGTCATTTTCAGCTCTCCTGTTTTTGGATTTAGAAAATCCAAAACAGCATCCGAGGGAGAAGTTACCACCTTTTTCCCTCCAAACATCCACCCGCTTTTATATGCTAAAAGCTCACCACGGTATATTCTCTGGCCTAACGATCTCTTCAGATATCTCTCTACGCTTGAGGGAGGAACATCCAAAAGAGTAGCTAAATTTAAATTTCTAAATCCCGGTGAAATATGGGCAGTACCCAAAATATCAGAGGGGGTTACCTCCTCATTCTCCGTAACGTTAATTGTACCTGGGCCGCCTAAATTTCTATGAATTCTTATTACTACGTCTTTTTCTACTCTTAACCGGGCCTTCAATGTTATTTTCATAACCTTCTCCCATCTATCATCAGTCCTAATTTCCCTCCGTAGACTTCGACTGCGCTTTCTTTTTTACCTAAAACTTTACCTTTACTAAATTTGTAAGATATTTCACACCTATCTTTTGGACAAGATAGTATAGTTAAACTCCCTGCTTTAATCTTGTAGTTTTTATCAAGCAAGCTAAAATCCATAAAATCATCCAAACTGTCAAACTGAGGAAGGAGTACTGATCCCACCACCTCATCGCTGTCACCTGCAACTACTACAGTCCATAAATCTTCAAACCAGTCATTCCGACCTTGCCTGCTCAAAAGTAACCCATCCACAAAAGCCCATGCTAAATTAACAAGATTTGACACATACAGCAAAAAACTTTCCGGAATAATTATCTTTCTTAAAGTGGTATTTAAGAATGGATTATTTCCCAAAAGCGAACTCTTTTCCTGGTTCGATTTTGGGCCATTGATTCTTAATGCTTCCCGAAGAATTGCCAAATCTATTTCCATATCAAACTTGGTGACAGGGACAGTTTGAGGGTATAAAATCCTGTTTGCTAAATAATTTTCCAATTGAATCGGTGTGGGCGGACTTTTAAGCCAGGATGCAACCAGTCCTATATCTATTTGGTCAAGGTTATCAAAACTATCAAACAGTCCTTGTAATTTGGGCATAGTTCTAGTGTACCACTATGAACTCCGGACTACTAACTAAACATGTCATACTTTGGGGACAAAAGGAAATAATGCTAGATGACGCGCATATTTAATGTTTTTGGCTACCGCTCTTTGGTGCCTTGAACAAACTCCGGACCTGCCTTTTGGTAATATTTTAGCCCTGTCTGTCATAAACTTTCTCAAACTTACTAACTCTGTATAAGAGGGACTAACCTTGTTTTGACAAAAGTAGCAAACCTTTTTAGGCCTTGCTTCATCCTGCAACGTCTGGTGCGGGGCTCCACTCTCAGTTGCTCGCTCCACAGCTTGTCTTGGGACTCCATCCTGCACCGTCTGGTGCGGGACTTCAACTTTTTGCCCCAAACTCTTTGATATAACTTTTTTTGTGATCTTTCTTTTCTCTGCCATAATTTGGAGATTATATATTAAAGTAATCTAGAATGGAAGATCTTCGTCGTCTTTCAATTCTTCCTTGGGAGCAGTTTTGTCTGCAGGCTCTTCTTTTTTAGGTTCTTCTGCCTTTTCAGCTATTGGGGCTTCCGCTACCTTCTCTTGAGGCTCTGCTTCTGCCGCCGCTGATACTTCACCATTTTGCTTTGGAGAAAGCACTATCATATCCTCAACCACAATTTCAGTAGTTTGTCTTTGCACTCCGTCCTGGCCTTCCCAGGAACGGGTCTGCAATCTTCCGGAGATAAAAACCTTAGTGCCTTTTTTAAGTAATTGATTACAAAGTTCTGCTAATTTATTCCAAGCAACCAATCTATGAAAATCTACCTCTTCTTTTTTCTCGCCCTCTGATACATAAGTTCTGTTGGTTGCCAAACCGAAGGTACAAACTGCAGCGCCATTGGGGGTAAACCTAAGTTCCGGATCCCTAGTCAAATTACCTATTAATTCAACCCTATTCCAACTTCTTGATGCCATGTAATTTTCCTATTTGAAAATTCGTTATCTTTTGATCAAAAGATAACGTAATATATCTTCTTCCAACTTTAATGCTTTGTCAAGAGCTTTGGCGTTTTTTGGGTCAGCATTAATTTCAAAATGAGCTACAAATCCTTTGGTTTGTCTCTTAATCGGATATGCTAAATCTTTACTCCCCCACAGATCCTCTTTTTTTATTTCACCGTCAGTCCCTACTAGTTTTTTAGTCAAGGAGTCTAAAAGAACCTTTCTCTCTTTTTCTTCCAGGTCAGATTTTAAAACTAAAGTTAAATAATAATTATTCATCAGGTTGTTATTGTACTAAGGATCAGTTTGTATTTCAATAGCTGCATACCAATCCCTCTCATCAGGCCTGACTAAATTCAGGTTTAACCTGGCAATTCTAGCTAGCGCAAAATCGGCCAAAGTGTATGGATTATTATTACGCTTACTTTCTGTCCACCGATTCTTTATCTCCTCCGTTCTAAAAAGCTCACCTACTCTTAAAGTCACAGGACCTCTTCGATGAGGAATCGGGCTTTTCACCGGATAAATATAATCACTTCCCTCAAGTGATACCGGCAATACCCAAGCCGGATCTAGAAAATAAAGAGATAGAGTTCTAGGTGCAGGCCCTAAAAACCCATCCCGGGATCTTGTTGCTTCAGGATAAACAACTGTTACCATACCCTGTGATTGCAAAAATTTATTCTTCCTTGTAGACAACATTACAACCTCGTTGCAAAGGTTTTTGTATTTTTCTAATATGGTTAAGTCCTCCGGTCTTAAGCCATATTTTCCGGGATCGCGTATCATATCCCGGGTTAATTCCAAATCAGCAGGTGGTATAGTCAGCAAAGTCTTTGTGAAAGTAAACACTTGGCTGGTGAATGGATCCTCCCGCATTTTAATGCCCATCATAAATACCCATCTGTCTGCAAAAGACCAATACCCTGTCACTTCAGCTATATGTTTTAAAATACCAGTGTCGGCATTACTCCTATGATTGGAGATAACAGAAACTGTCTCAGTCTGCGGCAACTCAGCTGCCTTGGCTAAATTTTCTTCTCCTTCTACCCTAATTTCAGAAACAAAAGCCTTGCATAGTTGCCGCACAGCTCGTGCTTTAAATGGATCGGCTGGCGTATAGATGTGATCCTTCAATCCGGGTATACTATTGACTCTTCTTCTTGCTGCAATTAAATGTTCAGCTGCAATTGACATGGAAAGAATTATATCTAAATAAATGCTATTCTACAAACGTCACAAAAATTTAAATATATGATAAAATCAGACCCTCAAGACAAAGATGTCCAAATTTGATCCTGGCTCAAAACAACTTTTTTTCATCTTGGGTTTTTCACTAATTTCCAGCACAACTTCTTTTTTACTTGTATTATTTTTTACTAAATTCTTTGATGCAACAATGTCTTTTTTGCTATTTTTAATTACCATAATATTAAACAGCTGGTATGGAGGCGCAAAAGGAGGACTAATCACCACAATTTTAACTTCTCTCTCCTTTGTCTACTTTTTCTTAAGCCCTCCTCAGATGCTGAATAATCCTCTAAAGCTTATACAACTTGGGGTCTTTATGTTCGCTGGCTCGCTTATTAGTTTAATTGTAGAAAAATATAAGCGCACAGATATTGTACAAACATATCAAAGTAGGGAAAAGGTTTATACACAAATATTAGGTTATTTATATAAAGCGAATCTGAGTGCAATAAGAGAGATCAAAGCCCGTGATGAATTTCTCTCTATAGCTTCGCATGAATTAAAAACCCCGCTAACCTCAATGCTTTTGCAGCTTCAAACTATTTTATACAATATCCGCCACGTTTCTTTGGCAAATTTTTCCGTAGAAAGTCTTCTAAAAATGCTGGAAAGTGCTGAAAACACCAGCAAACGAATGTCAAAAATGATTGGTGATCTTTTAAATGTGTCGCTTATTACCACCGGCCGCCTGGATTTAGAACGCGAGGAGGCAAATTTAGTAGCAATAGTCAAAGATGTTTTGGAACGTTTTTCTGAAAAGCTAGATAAGTATCCTCTTAAGTTAGAATTTAAAAAGGAAAACGAATTCGTGGGTAATTGGGATAAATTAAGAATTGAACAAGCAATCACCAACTTGATTTCTAACGCCATCAAATATGGTGAAGGTAAACCTATTAAAATACAAGTCCTAAAAGACGGGAATTTTGCAAAGTTAGTAGTAAAAGATAGCGGGATAGGCATACCAGCTGAAAGACAAAAAAAGATATTTGAACGCTTTGAGCGGGCAGTTTCAACTTCAAAATATGAAGGTTTAGGGGTGGGGCTTTATATTACTTATCAAATCATTAAAACTCACGGCGGGAGTATCAATGTTAAAAGCAAGCAAAATGAGGGCACAACCTTTGAAGTTAAATTACCGCTCTCACCCCCTGTCCAACTAGTCCCTACGCAAAACAAACCCTGTATGTAACATTTTTCCCGCTCTTTCGTTTAAATATTTAGAGTATGAAAAACACCAACATATTATTAACATTACTAGCTATACTTTTGATCGGTTTATCCACAAGTTCGATGGCCTTGGCAAAAGACGGAGGCAGAGGTGAGGGATCTAAAGGTGACTCCAAAGGCTCTAAAGTAGAAATCAAGATAAAAAATGAAGCTGAAGAAGAGAATGAGCTTGAAGAAGATGAGCAAGTTCAGCAAGTTGAGGTGGGAGCAACCCAGTTTGAGATCAGAGGAGAGATTACTGCCATAGTTGGAAATAACTTCATGGTGGCAGGACAAACCATCTTTTTAGATCCAAGCCAGGTTTCGGAGTTTGAACAAAAGGGGATATTAGCTGTTGGTAAACAGGTCAAAGTTGAAGGCGTTATTAAAAACGATGTCAAGTTTGCCAGAGAAATAAAAGTTATAGGAGAAGACCAGGGCAGGTTTAAATTTGAGATCAAAGGCACACCTTTGACTTTTTCCACCGCACCTTCTCTTCCCACCTCATCTTTGACAATAAGTAGCTCACCAAGCGCAAGCCCCGCCTCTACCTCTTCTGCCAACTTCAGGTTTGATGTCAAAGCCAGAGGAACAGTAGATCAAATAAGCACATTTCTGCAGCAAATTCTAACCTTCCTGCAAAACCTCACCAAATAATTTTTCTATCCTGCTTGTCCAACCCCGGGGTGGATTGGATAGGACTTTCTATATTAGATTTTAATTTATTTTGAAATTTTGTGGGCGACTGCTGAAACAGAAGGCGAATTTTTCATGTTTGCTCTAAACTTTGGGCCTAGTACTTTTGAAACATCTAAGACTTCCACTCCTAAAATTTTTCCGTTTTTATCTTCATCTACCACAACCGATTCAGAAACCTCACGGCTTACTTCATATTTTCCTTTTGCCAACTCTATATAGACCGCATCCACTTTGGGATCATAATGTATTTTCATATTATTTCCTCAGGTAGTAACCAGAAACTACAGTTATTTTAGAACCCTCTGTAGTAGTTACTACTTGTAATATTTTACCACCGTAGACTTTTCTTCTCAATCTTCTGTTTTTATAACTCGGTTTAGTTTCCTCTGGGTTCCGGACAGTTTCTAAAATCTTTTTTTGAGATATATGACGTTTCTTTAGTTGATATTTGGCATGCTCAGAAAGTTTAATAGGCACAAACAAATTTTAGAACTTTTTGAAGGAAATTACCAGATATCTAAGCCACCTGGGAGGTGGATTACATTGACACCTAGGGTATGACCATACGGTACGTACCTAGGGATTTCTGGAATTTTTAGGTAACATTTGGCAATATCTGGAAATATTAGGCAATATTTGGTAATATGACCGGAGGATCTATTATGTTAATCCCGCCTAAATACGTTTTGACTCCAAAAATCTCACAGCTTTTATCCTCCATTGAATCATGCAAGGCTATTATTGATTCCATCTCAATTCCTCCTGAAATAGAAGTTAATATCAGAAGAAAATCAACTCTTAAAAGCTCACTCTTTTCCGCCAGGATTGAGGGTAATACTTTGACTCTCGATGATCTGCCTAAAGCCTCTTCAAAAGATCAAAAAAGACAGGAGGTATTTAATATCCTAAAGGCCTTAAACTGGATTCACAGCAGATCTGCCAAAGATATCACTCTAAAAGATATCTTGTCTTTACATCAAACTACCATGAACGGTTTGGTGGAAAAACAGGATCTGGGAAAGTTTAGAATAGAGTCTAGTGCTATTTTTAATTCAGCAGGCATAGCTGTTTATCTTCCTCCCAGACCCACCCAAATATCACCACTTCTTACCAAGCTGCTTAACTTTATTAACAGTTCAAAAGAGCCTTTATTTCCTATTAGGGCTGCTCTTGCACACTACACCTTTGAAAAAATCCATCCATTTTTAGATGGAAATGGCAGGGTTGGCAGGCTGTTACTACAACTGGCTTTAGACAAAGGCGGTTACGGCATGAAAGGCTTAGTTTCCACTGAAGAATATCTGGATAACCACAGAAGCGAGTATTACCATGCTTTAGAAGCCCCGGAGAGAGATACCACAGATTATGTAGAGTTTATGCTGGAAGCTCTAGCAGAATCAGCAACACTTGCAAAAGAAGAGGTCTTAAAAAAGAAAGAAACTGATATAGAGGATTTTCTTCTACCCAGACGGGCCGAAATTTTAAATGTAATCAAAGATCACCAAATGGTTAACTTTGATACTGTTAGAAGAAGGTTTATGTCAATTAACGAGAGAACCTTAAGATTTGACCTAAAGAAACTGGCAGATCAGGGGTTAATCAAGAAAAGAGGAACCACTAAAGGTGTATATTATGAAGTCTCTTAACTTCCTATCAAGAATTCCACCACATCACCGTCTTTGATTTCATAATCTTTCCCTTCGGTCCTTACCCACCCTTTTGTTTTAGCAGCTACATGAGAGCCTGCCTCAATCAACTTTTCATATTCGATAACCTCAGCTCGGATGAATTTTTTCTCAAAATCGGTGTGTATTACCCCTGCCGCTTGAGGTGCTTTGGTGCTTTTTTTAATAGTCCAAGCCCTAACCTCTTTTTTCCCGGCAGTTAAAAAGGAAATTAACCCAAGTAGCGAGTAAGCTTTCTTGATTAACCGTTCCAAGCCAGTTTCTCCAATTCCTAACTCCTTTAAATAACTCTTTCTATCCTCTTCTGAAAAATCTGCCAATTCTTCTTCAAGTCTCGCACTAATTACTAGACTATCTTTGGTTACATCTAATCGCTCCAGCGATTCATTGTAACCCTGCTCAGAAACATTATAAACATATAAAATTGGTTTGAAAGTGAGTAAATGTAATTCTCTAACTACCTCTTTTTCTTCGTCCGTTAAATCTGTTTCACCTGCCATTTGTCCATTGTTTAAAGCCACACTAATTTTTTCTATCGCAGAAATTTTGAATTTTGAACTTTGAACTTTTTCTATAGTCTGCAAATCAGCTAAAGCTAGCTCAGTTTCTATAGTTTCCCTGTCTGATTTGGGATCAACGGACCCTTCTCTTATGATGTTTGTATCCTCAAAATCCCTAATTACATGGACAATTGCATCAACTTCTCTAATATGTGATAAAAACTGATTCCCCAATCCTGCTCCAGTTGAAGCCCCCTTAACCAAACCAGCTATATCAACAAACTCAACAACCGCTGGCACTAGCGGCGGCGAACCCACCATCTTCTCCTCTTTCATTACCAACTCCCCCAACGTCCCTAACCTCCCATCAGGAACTGCCACCACCCCGGTATTTGGTTCAATAGTGGCAAATGGATAATTTGCACTCAAAGCCACTCTTTTTTTCAAAAGAGCATTAAAAAGGGTACTTTTCCCTACATTTGGCAACCCAACTATCCCTACTTTCAGAACAAAACCCAACCTTTCTTCGTATTCATGGATATTGAATTTTATCTCCTTTTATGTTATGCTGTGAACATCACTAGGGAGAAACGACCAATAGACTACGTGTCTATTTGCTACGCCTCCCATTTTATTTACTTTCTTTCAACTCTTTCAACTTTTTCCTTATCTCTAATCAAGAATACTTTATATCCCTGGAATTTATTAAGCAAAGAGGACTCTGATTTCCTATTTGGGATTATGATTTTAAATAACTTTTTATTTTTATCTAAATAATCATATAAACAGTAAAAATCACCATCTCCTGATACAATTACAGCTCTATCGTAATTTGAAAATTCTATTGCAGCTGCATGTAAAACCAATTCTGCATCAACATTGCCTTTTGATTTCCCTTGACTATCTTTAACGGTTGGCTTAAACACAAGGTTATATCCATAAGACTTGAGTTGGTCGTATAATTTCTCATTTTGTTTTATATATCCTATACATAAAAATGCTTCATTTACTCGAAATTTATCTGCCAAATACTTTCTAAATCTTTTAAAATCCAGTTTCCAGCCCTTATAAATTAGTTTCCTCCCATGCAAAATATCTTTGCTTGTCCCTAAATTAAGGTTTTGGCTGTCTATAAAAGCATAAATTTTGGAGTTCTCTTTTTTCATCTAATATTCTCCCACTTATCAAGATATTTATGATTTAGTTCTCTATCTTTAAGTTTATAGTCGTCACCAA
>CAYSNN010000019.1:9135-14198 GCA_964432475.1 uncultured Gammaproteobacteria bacterium | reverse complement strand
GCTTAATATCGTAAGCTTAATCGTTTTATTTTTATTGATACTTTTTAGTAAAACTACTACTCCTAAAATAGCCGGCACAACTAAACCAACATTGGCATAAGTGTTTGAATGTCCCCCAAAGATAAAAATAAATAAATTTGAAAATAAACAAAATAATAAAAATCCATTTTTTCTGATAGAGAAAATTACAAACAAAGCCAAGACCCCACCAAGAAAAACATTTAAAGGTATAAAGTTATAAGTAAAAAGCTCTGCCAATCTATTAATATAATTAATGAGTGTTTCAGTAAATTGAGGCCGGAAATCAATCTGTGAACCTTCTGAAATATTTAAAAATCCATGTGCTATTTGGAGAAAGGTGTTAAATTTTATTGAAGAAATTATAAAACTACTACCTCCCAAAAAAGCAATCGCAAGTGATATTAAGATATCGTAATTTTTAACCTTAATCCTGAAAAGAAAACCAAATATTGGTATTAAAAGCAATAGATAGATTAGGAAAAATTGAAACTGCGTGGATATTATTGCCATCAGGGTAGCTCCATACAAACCCCATCTAACCTCCTTTTGCCACATTCTAAGAAAATAAAAGAACCATCCTACGGTTAACATAGCAGGGGCAGGATTGGAAAGCCAAGCGGCGTATTGGTTTGCTTCAAAGGAAATAACAAAAAGAATTCCCGATAGGAAAACCCACCTGAAATTTTTAAACATGTCTTTAGCAAGCAACATCAGGGGAATAACAATGAGGGAGTTAAGAAGGGAAAATACAATAGCAACAATCTTCGGGTCACCTTTACTCAAGCCATACAAAGGTGCCAAAAGATAGTAATAAATAACTCCGTGAAATAGACCGGGAGCGGACGTCGGAGGACCCATAACCTTTAAATCCCCGCTCCAAATTTGCAAGGCTATAAATGCATCTCTTGCCATATCATAATGAAACGAAACTGATCCTTGGAAGACAAAAAGTATGCGTAATATAAACGCTAAAATAATCAACAGTAAAACATAAGCTTTAAGCATTACATCAATTTAAGCTTACTGTATTAAACTTTGCAATAGGTCTATTGTGGTAAAATATTTCAAAGCATGAAAATTGTCGTTACGGGTGGAGCTGGGTTTATAGGTTCTTATGTAACTAGAATCCTTCTTGATAAGGGACATAGCGTAACTGTAGTCGATAACTTATCCAAAGGCACCAAAGAAGCAGTTGATAAAAGAGCCTCTTTCCACCCAATAGACCTTGCAGACCAGGATAGTATTAAGAAAATTTTAGCTGGTCATGATGGAGTAATTCATATGGCAAGTTTTATTGAGGTCGGGGAATCTGTTAATAAACCGGTAGAATTTACCCAGAACAATATAGTCGGTACTGTTGAATTACTGGAAGCTATGAGAAAAACGGGAGTTAAAAAAATAATTTTATCTTCCAGCGCTTGTGTATACGGAAAGCCTGCAAAATTACCTATTACGGAAGATGACCCCTTGGGAGTACAAGAAAATCCTTATGGAATAACAAAAGTTACCTCAGAACAGTTTTGCACGCTTTATCATAATCTTTTCGGTTTTGATGTAACTATACTACGCTACTTTAATCCTTATGGACCAGGTGAACTACATCAACCGGAAACTCATGCTATCCCAAATTTTATTCAATCTACTTTAAACAAAAAACCCATTCCATTATATTGGAATGGAGAACAAATCCGGGATTTTATTTATATTGATGATTTAGCTGCAGCACACATTCTGCCGTTAAATAAGACAGGACTGCATATATATAATGTAGGAACCGAAACCGGTTCGAAAGTAATAGATATAGTTAAAAAAATATTTGAGATAGTAGGTTATGAGATTCCAATTGAAGATAAAGGCGAAAGAAAAGGTGATGTTCCCTCATTGGTTGCATCCTCTCAAAAAATAAGAAGGGATTTAGGCTGGACACCCAAAGTTAGTTTAGATGAGGGACTACTTAAAACAATCGATTTTTTTAAAAAATCTTAATATCCTCCATCACCTTTTTTCCATTTAACAGAAGATAAAAGCGGGTAAAACATATCTTCCTTTTCAGGAATCTTGAAACTAAACTCCCCGACTTTTTCTTTATATTGAGTTTTTATAAACTCTAAATACCCAACATCCGTAATAATACCGATTGGTGTTTGTTCTTTTCCTTCACCCATTTCCAATACCGCAGCTGATGCTAAACTATCAGGCAAATTAGACGTTTCCATTTTAAGTAATCTGCCGAAAATATCTTTTTTACCTCTATAATCTCTTAACGGCTTAAATCCGTAAAAGCCGATGGCAACTCCTACAACTCCACGCTTTAGGGGTACTAATCGGGAATCAGTGATTATTACTCCCAAATTTTTAACATTAAATTTTTCTCTTAAAAATTCCCAGATACGCTTTGCAGATGTTTGTGGATCCTCAGGCCAAAGTATATAAAAGTTTGCACCATTACTCTCATCAATACCAGCAGATGCCACCATCATATTATTTTTAATAGTATGCATAACTAACCCGTGTGGTGCCGCATCTCTGGGTAAATATTTATCTGCTTCTTTTATTACCAATTTATCCTTGTCCGGATATTTTTCAACTGGGACACAACGGCCCTCCCCAATTGAAACAACTTTAGAAGTTACAACAACAACTGAATTCTCTTTAAGCGACTTAATAACTTTTAAAAGATCCCATAGATCATCTTTAGGGGGTAAGAATTTTCTTGTTTTAATTGCCTTTACCTGCATAGGTTCGTAGTCTATCATCCTACGATTGCACATTCAATTATCTGCTGTTAATATCATAAAGATGCAGCAAATAATCCCTTATTTTAAAAAGAAACCTCATCTGTTATTACTGGGAATTATTCTACTAATCAGTGTGTTTTTCAGAACGTATCAAATTGCAGAAAGGTACAGCTATGGTCACGATGCCGAGCTTTTTGACTGGATTGTCAAAGATATCGTAGTAAATCACCACCCAAGGCTTATCGGCCAACTAACTTCTGCTCCGGGAATCTTTATCGGTCCATTTTTTTATTATCTACTGGTTCCGTTTTTTTTACTTTTTAAGATGGACCCTATCGGAGCAACCATCCCTGTAACAATAATCGGGGTACTGACTACCCTAAGTTATTATTTAGTATTTTCTAAACTTTTTAATAAAACAGCCGGCTTAGTTGCTGCTTTTTTGCAGGCTATACTTTTAACGTGGATTAGTTTTGACAGAAGGGTTGTTCCTTCTACTCCTGCTAATCTTTGGGTAATTTGGTATTTCTATACTATTATTAAAATTGCCAGAGGTAACTTCTTGGTATTTCCTATCTTAGGGATTCTAATAGGACTTATTTGGCATATACATATTGCCTTGCTTCCCACCATACTAGCTATTCCCTTTGCTCTAATAATGGCAAAAAAATTGCCTAAACCTAAAGAGCTTATCTGGTTTTTAATTTCGCTTTTTATTACTTCCTTACCATTAATAGTCTTTGAGATTAAACACAAGTTTATTCAAACTCAGGCATTTTTCGAAAACTTTACTACAAACCACGGGGGACAAAGTGGAATTCCGAAATTATTTTACATACTAGATATGATGGTTAAAAACGTTAACAACTTATTCATTTCCCCCTACACACTACCTGAAACGTTGAAACCTATCTTTATACTTGTCCTCCTTTTGTTAACATTTTTTCTACTCAAAAAAAATATCTTAACAAAGAAAGAAATTATCCCTCTGTCTGCACTACTAGTTGGAGTAACTGCATTTTTCACTCTTTCATCGACTTTAGTTTCCGAATATTACTTATACGATGTTGAGATTATCTTCGTGAGTTTGATAAGCTTGACTTTTAGTCTGCTTATAAAAAATAGGCTTGGAAAAATTATTGTAATTTTTATTTTAGGAAGTATTTTTATCAAAAATACCTATCATTTCTTAAATGATTATATTTATAAAAAGGATTATCAGGAAAGAAAAGGAGTTGTAGAGTTTATTACAGCTGATGCTAAAAAAAGAGGTTTTCCCTGTATTGGTATTTCCTATATTACCACTCCCGGGGAGGATACCGGTTTTCGTTACTTTTTCTATCTAAAAAACCAACACCTTGTACATCCTTCCCAAAACATCCCTGTGTATAATATTGTTATTCCTGATGAACTGTCTTTGGAGAAAGTAGAACTCCGGTATGGCCATATTGGAGTAATCCCTCCAACCGGAATCCCACCAAAGGAAACAATAGAAAAAAGTTGTCAGACCCCAAATACTAACTTAACAGATACAATGTTTGGCTATGTTGATTAATATGAACTTTAAAGAGGCAGCATTCTCCTTAATATTTTTTATCGCTATCACAATAATATTTTTCTACAATATATTTTTAGGACTTATCCCGTTACCTTCTGACCTTATTGTCGGAGGTTATTACCCCTGGTTAAGCTATAAGTGGGGTTATGCTGCCGGGGTACCTGTTAAAAACACTAAACTTTCAGATGCCGTATCAATATTTTACCCAATGAAAGATTTAATTGCCAAATCTTTTAAAAAAGGAGAACTACCTCTTTGGAATCCTTATATGTTTGGAGGTTACCCTCTTTTTGCCAGCGTTTCATTTGGCTTACTTTTTCCTACTATGATTTTTTACTTAATTTTTCAAACATCCGTTGCTTGGACTCTACAAACCATGTCCCAGCCTATACTTGCCTCATTTTTTATGTACCTACTTTTAAGACATCTAAAACTGGACAAAACCTCAAGCGTTTTCGGCAGTATCGTTTTTGGATTTGGCGGCTTTATAATTCTATGGATGCAGTGGAACACTCAAGCTACTACCGCCTTATTCTTACCCATTTTGATTTTACTTTTAGATAAATACATTTTGACAAAAAACCCTAGATGGGGAGTACTTCTTAGTATAGCTTTCGCTTTACAAATATTTGCCGGATATCTCCCAATTCTTCCATTTACCATAGTAGCTCTTGTGGGCTGGTATATATTTCGAGCAAAAGAGGTATTTTTCAAAGCAAGAGAATTTTATTCCGCTTCCGTAAAGG
>CAYSNN010000019.1:3553-9125 GCA_964432475.1 uncultured Gammaproteobacteria bacterium | reverse complement strand
ACTCCTTAGTGCAGTTTATTTACTTCCGGTTGCCGAGTTGATAGGAATTTCTCAAAGAAAAGTTGAAAGACTGATATCTGCCGGACCGTTTACACCTCCGGAAAACTTCATTAACTTGCTTGCCCCTGATTTTTTCGGTAATGATGCAACAGGGAACTTCTGGGGAAGAGGGGATCATATGGATGCAACTTTATATGTAGGTATAACAACTTTAATACTTTCACTTTTGAGTACGGTTATATTTTTTAAGAAAACAGAAGCCAAATTTGCCATTTGTCTTTTTGTGGTATCGGTTATATTTTCCATATCAAATCCTTTAAGTGATCTTTTATATAGGCTTGGTATTTGGGGAGGTCCTTCCATAACAATGAACCGGGTAAATTTTTTAATGAACTTTGCTCTGTCTATCCTGGGAGGATATGGGATATCAGCAATTAGAAAATCTAATTTTTCCGTGAGTTTAAAACCAGTTATACCGATAGCAATAATTGCTTTGGGGGTAACTAGCGGTTTACTTATATCTAAACAAATACTACTTAAATCTTTAAGTTCAACCACTAGCTACGGTGAGGCAATTAACTGGTTGGCACGAATTGATATTAGTTTAAGAAATATGATTCTCCCTTCTTTACTAATCATACTGATTTTTTTATTAATCTATCTGCTAAAAAAATATGAGCCTATCCGAAGAATCTCTGCACATGTTTTAATATTAATTCTCATATTTGAATTATTCCGGTTTGGACTCAAATTCAATACGTTTTCAAAACCTCCGTTTATTTACCCCCAAACACCTATTACAGAGTTTCTGAAAAATTATCCTAACGACCGCTTTATTGCCGAGTCAGATATCTTACCTGCAAATATGTGGGTCCCCTTTAGAATTTCCTCAATAGGCGGCTATGAAACAATCTATCCGCTAAATATAGCTAAACTCTTGGCTGCTGCTGATTCTTCAGATGCTAATGCTACTCCTATGACCAAATGGGCTATTTTGCAAAACTTTAATTCTAAAATTTTAGATGAAACCAATACCCGTTTTCTGTTAGTTCTTAAAAGAAATAAAGCAGGTAAACCATCGAGCAGCGGGGAAATTAACCCTAGATTTAATATCCCAAAATACAAAAAAGTATTTGAAGATAAGGAGGTAGCTGTACTGGAAAATAATCAAGTTCTCCCAAGAGTGTATTTGACAAAAACAGTCATTAAAGAGTCCGACCAACAAACCCTTAGGCTCCTGCTGGACCAGAATTTTCTTATCCAATCAACATCTATCACAGATGATTTTGAATTTAGTAATTCGGAAAAAACTTTAAATTCCGATCTAGAATATAAACCTATTACAAACTCATATGTAGTAATTAAGGCTAATACTAATATTGATGCATATCTCGTTGTCTTAGATTCATTTTACCCGGGTTGGAAAGCCTCAATAGATGGTAAAGAATCAAAAATTCATAGAACAAACTATAACTTTAGGGGCATTTTCCTACCCAAAGGAAACCATATTGTAGAATTTGTTTATAGACCGGAGACCCTAAAATATGGAGCAATTATCAGCGCAGTCGCATTACTAATAATAATTTTAATTCTTACTTTTCCCTTTTTTAAGAAAATTTATGACTCTAGGTAAAATAGGCAAAAGATCAGAAGCCAGTAAACCGGCGTCCCCTATTTTTTCTTTAATTTCCTCAGCTGCCAAACCATGGACATAAACCCCACAGCATGCAGCGTCAAAGGAATCAAGCCCCTGAGCTACAAAACCTGCGATAACCCCGGATAAAATATCACCTGTCCCCGCAGTTGCCAAAACAGGATTTGCAAATGGGCTTATTACAATCTTGCCTTCGGGGGAGGCAATAACAGTATTTGCCCCTTTTAAGACAACCACTTGTCTCCATCTTTTTGCAAAAAGTTTTGCATTCTCTTCCCTACTGCTTTGAACTTCGTTTACGGATAATCCTGTTAGCCTTGCCATCTCTCCGGGATGTGGAGTTAAAACTACTTTCATTTTTAAATCATTCCACCAATCATTGATTTTTGATAAGATATTCAATCCGTCTCCGTCTATTACTGCGCACCGTAACTGCTTTTTTATTACTTTTTTCACCAAACTTTTAGTTTGTTCATCCTGACCTACGCCCGGACCCAGTAGTAAAACATCTATATCAGATAATTTTGCGTAAATTTCTTTTTTTGAAAAAAATGTCACTTCCGGCAGTTTCCTTGAAACAATAACTTCAACATCAGTTGTCGTTGCCAAAGCTACCAACCCTACCCCAACCCTGTAAGAAGCTGCACAAGCAAGATAAGCTGCTCCGGGATAATTATGTGACCCCGCAACTACCAGCACTTTTCCAAATGTTCCCTTATTGGCATCCGTTGGCCTTTTTGGCAATCTATCTGCTACCCATCCTTTGGTTAATTTGGATAATGACATTTATCATACCTCACCGATTGGATGGGAAAATTGGAGCGATCCAACCTTTATTTCTGGTTTTTCATACTTTGGTTTTCCCACCCAGGAAACATCCATAAAATGTACTTTATCTGCCTTTCGTCTTCTTAACTGATTTTCTCCAGTTAGACCAGGATATATTTGCTGGAATGTTGCTTCTATTAAGTCTGGCTGTGTTTTTACCGCCTCTAAATATCTGATTCCTTCATCCGGTGGAAGGGCAAACATAAATATAACTGGAGTATTGGATTGACTCATTATATAGTTAAATTCATACACCTTTTTCTCGTATATCATTGGTAAAGGGTACCGGGTTTGACGTTTTACTGGATTAGATTGTGGAGCTACTGCAACAAAGGCAGCTTCTCGACCATAACCACCTGGAATTCTATCAAAATTCTTTTTTCCATATGTACTTTCCCCTGCGAGACCCAATATTTCTTTATAATTACCAAAGCCGCCTATAGAAACAAAGCTCTTTTCGCTAACAAATTTACCATCTTCGGCAAATTCTGTAATTGGTTTCCCATCTATTAACCAGTTCTTATCAAGCCCCCAAAACTCGACTATTCCTACTCCTTTAGTTCTTATAATTTCTGCCCATTTTTTAGCTTCCTGATCTATTGATGTTGTTAGTTCTTGGAAACCAACTGAGACAGCCTCATTTTGATCTCTTCCAGCAGCTTTAGTCTTCAGCTTATCAATTTGTGCCTTAGCTAAAGTTTGTAGGCGTTCTATTTGCTCAGGCGATAAGTTCCTTCTTTCTAACTCTGTAACTAAGGCTTCCACATCCACTTGAGAAAGTAATTCTTTATTATGTTCGGTAGAATTCATTAGTGCCATTATATCAATTAAGTGTTAGTACAACAATCCAATTAATTTGGATAATGATATTTTTTATATTTTATTGACAATTTTCATACTTTATGCCATATTTAGATAGTGGCTAGACGAACCAAAGACAAAAGATTTAAGAAAGATTATACTAAAAAAGATATTCTAGATTATCTTAAAGGTGTCTATAGAATTATCGGCAGATCCCCTTCATCCAGAGATCTAAGTAAATTCCCCGGTCCTGCTCCTAGTACAGTTATCCGTAGATTTGGATATTGGTCTAAAGCATTAAAAGAAGCTGGTATGAGACCACAAACTCATCAACTTCAAACTGGTGAGCGTTCCTATATAAGACTTAACTGGAGAAGAATGACTGATAAACAAATAGCAAAAAAACTAGGAGTTACAGAAGTTGTAATCAAATATTATCGCATGAATTATAACTTATGGAAAAATCGAAAAGGAACAGCAAAATCTACCTATAGAAAAGAGGCTCTGAGATTATACGGAGAAAAATGTGAAGTATGCAGTATAACTATTTGTGAATGGCATCACATTGTACCTAAATCTACAAATCAAGATGACTGGTGCATTTTATGCTCTTTATGTCATGCTGCAATCACAAGAAAATTAATTACTGTTAATAATCGTAGAGAGTTAGAAACAAAATTATTACCATTTATGAAAGAGGTTTATTCTAAGTTAAATATTTAATTTGGGTAATGACAATGCTTATATTTAACTGTAGTACCATCTGGTTTAGTTTTACCACAATAACAGGGATCGTTTCTGCCGATTTTTCCATGAGACTTAGTCAACTGACCTTGTCCTCCATAAGTTTGCTGTGCCACAATCTGCCCCTCTCTTTCTATGGTCACCTTAGTCACGGCAGACTCTGAAGGAGCAACACCAACTTCTATCTCAGGATGTCTTTCTTCAACTACCACCGGTTGGTGTTGATGAGTCTCTCCTTGCGCTGCAACTTTAAATATCCTATGGACAATTTCATAATCTATCTCAACCATTAGCTTTTCAAATAACTCAAACCCTTCTCTTTTATATTCAATCAACGGATCTCTTTGCGCATAACCCCGAAGACCAATTCCGGAGCGCAGGTCATCCATAGTATCCAAATGCTCAATCCATAAAGTATCGATAGTGTTTAGATAAACAAATACCTCCATCTGCCTTGCCAAATCATGTCCTACTTGTGTCTCGCGTTGCTCATAGAAGTTAGTAGATAAATCCGTTAAAAAGACTGTTAGTTCATCAGGGCTTTGTATGGTAGAAGTCCTTTTTTCTAAATCTTTTTTACTCCCCTCGTCCAGAGGCGCAATTGTACAAAACTCTTCTACAATTTTTTCATATTCTACTCCATTTTCAGAATTGATAATCACAATACTACTAATTTCTTTTTCTATTTTTTGCAAAACTTCCTGCTTTAATGAGATGTCTTTACTCTCTGCTGTTTCCAAAACTTTTTTCCTAACTTCGTAGACTATCTTCCTCTGCTGGTTCATTACATCATCGTATTCAACAGTATGTTTCCTCATATCAAAATTGTGCCCTTCGACTTTTTTCTGTGCACCTTCTATCGCCTTAGAAACTAATCCATGTTCAATTGGCACATCCTCCGGCATTTTCAGAAAATCCTGCTCTCCTCCAAAAATTCTCATTAAATCATCTTCCAAAGACACAAAAAACCTGGTTTCTCCAGGGTCACCTTGACGACCGGAGCGTCCCCTCAGCTGGTTATCAATCCTTCTAGATTCATGTCTTTCCGTGCCAATAACATACAAACCCCCCAGTCCCTGAACATTTTTGCCTAAGGTAATATCTACTCCCCGACCGGCCATATTAGTGGCAACTGTTACCGCACCCTTTTCTCCGGCTTTTACAATGATCTCTGCTTCTTTTTCATGATTTTTGGCATTTAAAAGGGCATGTGAAATTCCTTTTCTTTTCAAAAGTTCCGATAAAAATTCGTTTTTATCAATTGAGGTAGTTCCTACCAAAACAGGCTGCCCTTTTTTATGTAACTCTTCCACTAAACCTGCTACAGCCGTATATTTTGCTGACTGGGTTTTATAAATAGTATCCGGATGGTCTACCCGAATCATGGGATTGTTTGTCGGAATAACTACTACCTCTAATTTATAAATTTTATTTAGCTCCTCAGCCTCTGTCGCAGCGGTTCCGGTCATCCCGGAAAGTTTTTCATACATCCTAAAGTAATTTTGAAAAGAAATGGTAGCCAATGTCTGTGATTCTTGCTGGATC
>CAYSNN010000019.1:0-3543 GCA_964432475.1 uncultured Gammaproteobacteria bacterium | reverse complement strand
AGTTTTGCAGGGTAACAGTAGCGAGAGTTTGCGTATCCTTTTCAACTTTAACGCCTTCTTTAGCCTCAATAGCCTGATGCAACCCTTCTGAATAGCGTCTGCCTAACATTAATCTTCCGGTAAACTCATCCACAATAATTACTTCCCCGTCCTTTACAACATAATCTTTATCTTTTTGAAATAGAGTTTTAGCCTTAAGCGCCTCTTCCAAATGGTGTAAGGTAGAAAAATCTTTTTCATATAAATTATCCACATCCAACATTTTTTCTATCTTCATAGTGCCATGCTCTGTTAGATTGGCTGTCCTAAGTTTTTCATCCACCACATAATCAGAAGCCGAGAGGGAATCGATAGTTTTGGCGAATTCATAATATTTTTGTGTGGCCTCTTGTGCCGGTTGAGAAATAATAAGTGGGGTCCTTGCTTCATCTATTAATATAGAATCCACCTCGTCTACCACCGCAAAGAAGTGACCCCGTTGTACTTGATCTGCTAACCGAAAGACCATATTATCCCGTAAATAATCAAATCCGAATTCGTTGTTTGTGCCATAAGTAATATCTGCTGCGTAAGCCTCTTTTCTCGTTATCGGCCTTAAATGCTGTAGCCTTTTATCCTGATGTAATAAAGATTTAAATTTAGGATCATAGATAAATGCCGTATCATGCACAATTGTTGCACAACTGGCGCCAAGCGCATAAAAAACAGGCCCCATCCATCCGCAGTCACGCATTGCCAGATAGTCATTAACCGTCACAAGATGCACCCCTTTACCGGCAATAGCATTTAAAAACAAAGCGGGTGTTGCAGAAAGGGTTTTCCCCTCACCGGTTTTTTGTTCTGCAATTTTACCCTGATGTAAAACAATTGAGGCCATAAGCTGCACATCAAAATGTCGTTGCTTTAAATTCCTTTTAGCAGATTCTCTCACACACGCAAAAACCTCCGGTAATAAATCCTCCAAACTCTTACCCCGCTCATGTAAAAGCTTGAACTCAGCAAATTTAGCCTTCAGCTGCTTGTCAGTCAATTTTGCAACTTTTGGCTCTAAATTGTTGATATCCCCAACAACAGGTTTAAGCTTGTTTATCTCGCGTTCATTAGAATCAAGTAGTTTACCTAAAATTCCTAACATAAAATTACCCCGATATATTTTGGAGGCCGATAAGCTTCCATATTATATAAAATGGTTGACAATAAGTACATTATTACTTACACTAACAATAATTAGAAATTTTCTGCCCAATGGATAATTCAAACGACCCAAATCAGCCCAATAACCCAACTTACACACCCCAAACGGATCCTGTTAACACAGCACCTCCACCTGACCTCCCTTCAACTTTTCCTGCAAACCCTACTCCGGATCCCGCCAGTCAACCGCCTCTTCAATCTTCAACTCCTTGGATAACTTCTACCCCTGACCATCAAACAAGCGATTTATCCAAACCTTTAGACCAACCTACACCGATACCAAGCTATCCCTCTATGTCTACTACTACTCCTCTCAATCCCACCCCAGCCACTCCTTCACCTTTAGATAACCCTTGGGGAGCACCGGTACAACCTCCTCCCCTAGATGGATCACTTACTGCGCCTTTTCCTCCGGCACCACCCGCATCCTCCCCTCCTACCTGGACATCAGGCCCAACTCCAAATATTACACCAAATGTAGAACAAGTACCCCCAACTCAACCGGAATCTCCTTCGTTGCCGCCGGAAAACGCCCCTACAGACTTGTCTCATCTAATAAGCAGCGGTCCTCAACCGGAGGGTAACCAACCCGCACCTGTTGCTCCGGAAACTTTGGTTGTGCCATCCGAAAGTGCGGCTCCGGAAGTACCTACACTTCCTACAGGAACCCATAAGGGTCTACCCATGTGGTTAATTGGTGTTGGAATCGGATTACTTATTGTTGTTGCCGGAGCATCAGCTTATTTAATCCTAGGAATCGGACAACCTTCTTCTAAAGATACAACTTCTGTCCCGGCCCAGGTGGTAAAAACACCGGATAAAATTACCCCTGTTGCAACACCTATTGCTCAACCTACTGCTCCGCCGGACTCAGACGGATCTTCTAATTTTGGTCAATTACAAGACGGTGACAGTAGCCAAACTGCAACATCAGCTGCAGATCTAATCAAACAAAGACAAGGCAGATAAAAATTATTAACCTTTTGGTTTAATTTCTGTAAAGTAAGTATATTTTTGTAAAACTTCCGGAATCTTGACAGATCCATCTGCCTGTTGGAAGTTTTCTAAAATGGCTATCAAAATTCTGGGGGAAGCAATAGCAGTATTATTTAAAGCATAGGCAAATTTTACATTTCCATCTTTGTCACGATATTTTATTTTTAATCTTCTGGTTTGGAAATCTAAAACAATGGAATTGGAATGAGTTTCACCATAACCTTGTCTAGCTGGCATCCATGTTTCAATATCATATGTTAAGGCAGCTTTTTTACCCATATCTTGACTGGATAAACAAACTACCTGATAGGGCAGTCCCAGCAGTTGCAAAATATCCTCGGAATTTTCCTGCAATTCTTCAAAAAATCCTAATGACATCTGGTCATCAGCTTCACACAAAACTACCTGTTCCACTTTATAAAATTCGTGTACCCTATATAACCCCTTAGTATCTTTGCCGTATGAACCAATCTCTGTCCTGAAACAAGAAGACATCCCTGCATATTTTTTGGGTAAATCCTTCAAATCAAAAGTTTCATCAGAGTGCATTGCCATCAAAGGAATTTCTGCAGTACCAACTAAGAAATCCTCTTCTCCTACTGAATAAGTATCTTCTTCACCCCAGGGAAACTGCCCACCACCAACTAATGCAAATCTTCTATTTATCACCGGAGGCAAGACGGGCTGAAAGCCTTTTTGAATTAAATGATCAAAAGCAAACTGCAAAACTGCCCAGTGGAGTCTTGCCCCTTCGTTTTTTAGAAAATAACCCCTAAACCCCCCAACCTTTACCCCTCTGTCGAAATCAATAATATTCAACTTTTTCCCAAGTTCAATGTGATCTTTTATCTCAAAATCAAATTGGGGAATTTGACCCTCTTTCCGAATAATTTTATTTTGACCGGCATCACCGATAGGTACTTCATCCAAAATAATATTCGGTATTTGCAACATTAACTTATTCCACTCAGACTCTACATCATTTAATTGTTTTTCTAAACCCTCTAGTTCCCCTTTGACTTTTTTACCAGCTTCAATATCCCTAGCTTTGGCAACTTCATTTCTTCTGGCTCTTAAGTCGTCAACTTTGGCAATTAATTCTCTTCTCTGGTTATCCAAAGATATCAATTTTTCCAAATCAACATCAGCTTTTCTGGCTTCTATAGATTTTTTTACTTTATCTTTGTTTTCCCGGATAAAATTTATATCTAACATCCTATTTTTCCTGCCATTCTCTGGCCGGCTCTGCTTCACCGGATAAAATCATATCAATTGCCTTTTTATGCCAATCGAATTTTGTAATATGAGTTACCTGCTTAAAATATTTTAACGCATCTTGGGCCCCGGGTACAC
>CAYSNN010000018.1:0-14462 GCA_964432475.1 uncultured Gammaproteobacteria bacterium | reverse complement strand
TCCTGGCCTCAGCAGGTAAGAAGTCTCTAAATCCTTTTAATGTTTGTGCTTTAATCATATCTTTATCCTAACAACTAAATCGGTATAAAAAAAGACCCTTACGGGTCTTGAAATCTAAACATACCATTTTAGATCAGCTCCGTATTACGACACTGATTATTGTATTTACACAGTTTCAACTTCTGGAGAGTATTTGGCTCTCAGCTTTAGGATCGTGACTCCTATACAAACGCTTTTGAAATATTTAGTTGTGATAAAAGTATATCATAAAAGTTTCAGCTGTCAAATTTTACTATCGGTTATTAGAATTTATTCTTCTACTTTAAAATTTCAAATAAGTTGTTTATGATAAATCTTCCGGTTTGCCCAGGGGTTTTATGTCAACGGAATTCTCAGGAAGCAGGAGGAGATTTTTACTAGGTGTTACGGGAATAGCAGCAGCCTTCAGGGCTGCTTCTTCTTTTGTGAAATTTCCCTCCGTTGATTCTTTACCAGTCGTTCATGAAGTTACGGTAGCAGAAATAGCAGGTATTCATGATTCACCTTTAGTGGGCGGAGCTTTTTTCCCGGATCTTCTAAGGGATGATTTTAATAGGCTGGGAATATTATCCTTAACTTCTCTTCAGCCTCGCCTGTCTGCACTAACATTAGCAAGAGACTTTGGAGTAATGGTAATCGACCGGATATTTCAGGATCAAAATATCTATAACCCCGGTGGTTAGAGAAAGAATTAACAAAAACATTCCCTGTCTTAAGACAACCCATATACCAAATTGGAAATGAGACAAATTTAAAAAGCGAAACAGGAGGAGTAATCCGTCGGCCACGCCAGCATGTGAGAGATAATTTTGTTGTTCCTGCCAAAGAGATAATACATCGTGGTGGAATCGTCTTGTCCGACCCTGTTGCCCAGAGGGCGGTTATTCTCAGAGAAGATCAAAATCCTCCGATTGGTACATATGATTATTTTGCTGAGCAGCTGGAAGAAATTAGACTAAATTTTTCCGGTGAGGAATTGAGAAAGGGTTTTGGCTTGGGAGTGCATGCTTATATATTTGAACCGGGGGAAGATCCCCGGGAACATATTGCAGAGACAGAAAGGATAGCATACCAAGTATTGGGTTTTTATCCTGATATTTATGTGACTGAAGCAGGGATCCATCAGGACAAAAACACCCGTTTTTCTGAAAAAGTAGTTGCAGATGAGGTTCTTCGTTTAAGGAAGCTTAGGATTTTATCATTTTCGCGTATCCGTAGTTTCTGTTTTTGGATTGCTCATACTTTAGCTCAGATAGATCCATCAGAAAGAGGTATTTACGGAAAACAGTGGCATATTCAAGAGTATGAAAAAGATGCGTGGAGAAAAGAAGATAGGTTATCAGAGGTTTATCGTGCTGTAGAGGCTGAAGTTCAAAAAGCGGCATAGTGATTAACTCGAAGAAATTTTGGGGTTGTGGTATATTTATTAACAGCTGATTTATGAAGATTATTATATTTGCAGGTGGAGTAGGGACAAGACTTTGGCCGTTGTCTCGAAAAAATACTCCCAAACAGTTTGAAAAAGTGGTGAATGACCAGTCAATGCTTCAGATTTCAGTTTCCAAACTTTTTCCTGATTTTTCCTGGGAAGATATCTATATTTCTACCAATAAACAGTATAAAGATATTTTAAAAAAACAATTTCCCCAAATTCCTGAAAGCAATTTAATTTTTGAACCAGCTATGCGCGATGTAGGTCCTGCTGTAGGTCTTGTCATTGCAAACTTTATCAAAAAATTTCCCAAGGAACAGATTGCCATACTTTGGGGGGACCATCTGATTAAAAAGGATGATGAGTTTAGAAAAGCCTTAAAAGTGGCTGAAAATTTAATAGAACAGAATCCTCAAAGAATAGTGTTTGTTGGTCAAAAACCCCGTTTTGCCAGCGTTAATTTAGGTTATATCCAATTTGGTCAGGAAGTTGCAAAAGAGAATGGAATCACCGTATATGAATTTAAAGACTTTAAATACAGACCGGATGAGGTAATGGCCAAAGGCTTTTTGGCAGACGGTAAGCATGCCTGGAATTTAGGATATTTTGCAACCACTCCAAAATTTTTGTGGGAACAGTTTGAAAAGAATGCCCCAAGTATTTTTGAGAAATTAAAAGAAATTAGTGAGGCAGTTGGTGCTGATAATTATGAAGAGGTGTTAGAAAAAGTCTATCCGACAATTGAAAAAATATCTTTTGACAACGCCATTTTAGAAAAATTGGATCCTCAAAATGGATTAGTCTTATCAGTTGACATCGGATGGAGTGATATTGGGGCTTGGGAAGCCTTGAAAGAGGCTTTAGCAGGATCAGAAGTAGAAAATGTCATAAAGGGTAATGTGGAGCTTGTGGATTCACAAGATAACCTTGTTTTTAACTATAACGGTCAGCTTGTTGTGGGAATAGATTTAGAAAGCATGCTTGTGATAAACACAGGTGATGTTTTACTGGTTTGTCCAAAAACTTCCGTACCGAAAATTAAAAAGTTTGTGGAAAGTTTAGAAGGTAGTCCGAACGAAAAACTTACTTAGGTTTTGCGCCTGGAGTTGAAATTTCAGATGAAGAGGTGGCAGCTTTTTTTGGTTTCAAAACTCCATTTTGAGGTAAAACAAAGATAAACTCTTTTTCAAAAACACCCTCTTCATTAAAAACACCTGTTAAGACTACAAAATCTCCGATCTTTACGTTTGGAATTTTGGAAAAAGTTACAGAAACACTTTTTAAGCTGGAAGTTTTTAAATTAAGCAGTTTTTCTGAGACTGACACGACTTGACCCCATTGGTAGGTTTTTGGTTGAGAGTCGCTACTGGGCAGCAAGACTACTTTTTTGGCTGTTAAAACACCGACTTCATCTATATCTCCCAGCGCTGCTAAGTAATCTTCTTCAGCTACTGCTTTTTGAGAATATTTTTTGCCCTGAATTTCAGTATCAAAAACTGTGTCTTGGTTTATATTGACAATCTTGGGTCCGGAGTTTGTAGCTACAGTTAAGGTTTGGTCTGATTTTATCTTCACTTTTCCAACATAGGCTTTATTGTTTAGTTTTTTATTAATTTCCTGTTTTAATTTCGCAGCTTTGGAAGCAATTTCTTTTTTTAATTCTTCAAGCTTTACCCTTATGTCAGCAGAAGGAGTTGATTCTGCAGCAAATGTAGGGTACAGGGTACAGGTTACAGTGGACAGTATTAGAAATAGAAAACTATAAACTAAAACCTGTAATCTGTAAACTTTCCTCATATTTCCTCCTCAGAATAATAAACTATTCTTTGTACTTCTTTTGAGTCTCCTGTTGTATCAAAAACAGCCACAGTAATTCTGTTTACACCCTCATCCAAAGATAAGGTTGTAGAAAAACTTCCGTCCGGTTTTGATTTAATCACCATATTTTGAGAATCTGTAAAGACCAAAACATTACTCACCGGATTTGTTCTGCCGGAAACTAAAATGGAATCCTTAAAAATTAAACTATCATCACCAGGGTGATCTAAATCAAGCCTTAGGCTTTTGAAAGGAGTAGTTAGGGGACCGTTTGAAAAAGGGGTTTTTGATTTTGGTTGGTATTGAACGTTTAAAATATAATACAACCCAAAAAGAAAGGTCAATCCGACAGTAAGAATCAGGATTTGAGAGATATAAAAGTGTTTATGGGAGAGTTTCCAGCTTAACTTCATTTAAAATTATTTTAGCATATTGTTTGTCACTTATTTTTTTGTTAGTATTTTGGCCATGGATATTTATTGGGGCGGACAGGCACTCTTCAAATTAAAAGGTAAAACCGCTTCAGTAATTATAGACCCTTTTGACCCGGATTTTACAAACTTAAAACTTCCCAAGGATTTAACAGCAGATGTGGCTTTGATAACTCATGATCACGGTGACCATAACAATTCTAAGGCGGTGAGTACTCAAACAGGAGGAAAGCCAATGGTGTTTGATAAGCCCGGTGAGTATGAAGTAGGCGGAGCAGTAATTACTGCAATTGATTCTTTTCATGATGATACAAATGGTTCAGAGAGAGGCAAAAATATAATTTTTCATTTAATGTTTGATGGTTTAAATATTGTTCATCTTGGAGATTTTGGGCAGTCTAAATTAACAGAAGAGCAAATCAGTCAAATTGGTGAAACAGACATACTGCTTATTCCTGTGGGGTCTGTCTATACAATTGATAGTAAAACAGCTGCCACCATTGTTTCACAACTTGAGCCAAAAATTATTATCCCCATGCATTATAAAATAGAAGGGTTAAAATTTGAACTGGAGGGTGTTGAAAGCTTTTTAAAAGAGATGGGTGCAGAAAGTGTTATTGCTGTTCCGAAGTTGTCAATTACGAAAGAAAAACTGCCAGAGGAACCACAAACAGTGGTTCTGAACAAAAGCTAGATAGGTGGTGTCCTCATGGCACAAGCAACCAAGTTACCTCCGCAAAACATAGAAGCCGAACAGTCCCTTTTGGGCTCACTTTTAATTGATAAGGACTCAATAGTTAGAATTTCAGAGATTTTACATCCCTCTAATTTTTACAGAACAGAACAGCATGCTCCGATCTTTGAAGCGGTGCAGTCATTGTTTGAAAAAAGAGAACCAATTGATTTAGTAACCGTCACAGAAGAACTAAAAAGGAAAGGCTATTATGACAAAATAGGGGGAGCTGCATATCTGACTACTTTGGTTAATGTAGTTCCAACATCTGCTCATATCGAACATTATGCCAGGATCATTAAAGATCATGCAGTCAGAAGAAACCTGATTGTCCAAGCAACAAAATTAATAGAGAGGGCTTATGATGAGTCCCAGGGAGTAGATGAGCTTTTAGAGGGAGCGGAAGCAGGAATATTTTCTATATCTCAAGAGCATGTCAGCAGGGATTTTTTGCCCATTAAAGACGCTTTAACAGAGTCTTTTGACCGTTTGGATGAGCTGCAGAAAACATCCGGAAAGTTACGGGGTGTGCCAACCGGTTTTAGGGATTTAGATAATAAACTTGCCGGTATGCAGAATTCTAACTTATTAATTTTGGCATCACGTCCGGGTCAAGGGAAAACGAGCATGGCTTTAAATATTGCCCAATATGTAGCCGTGACAGCAGGCTTGCCTGTAGGGATTTTTTCTTTGGAAATGTCTCAGGAAGAGCTGGTGGACAGATTACTGGTAGGTCAGGCAGATATAGACGCCTGGAAGTTAAAAACCGGCCGGCTGGATGAAAAAGATTTTGATAAATTATCTTTGGCCATGGGGGAATTGGCTGAGGCGCCGATTTTTATTGATGATACCCCGGGAATTACCATTTCTGAGATGAGGACAAAAGCCAGAAGGTTACAAATAGAACACGGATTAAAGTTTTTAATCGTTGACTATTTGCAGCTTGTGCATGGAAGAAATTTGGAAAACAGGGTACAGGAGGTTTCAGAAATCTCTCAGAATTTAAAAAATTTAGCCAGGGAGTTGAAAATCCCGGTCTTGGCAATCAGTCAGCTCTCCAGGGCAGTTGAACAAAGAGGCACCAGAAGGCCGCAGCTGGCAGATTTACGGGAATCCGGCGCAATTGAGCAGGATGCAGACGTGGTCATGTTTATATATAGGGAGGATCCGGAAAAACCTGAGCAGGTTATTTTAGATATCCAAAAACACAGAAACGGGCCGATTGGTGAGATTTCACTCGTGTTTAGAGCAGACAGGACTAAATTTTATGGTATGGAAAGAACAAGATCTGTTCCAAAGCTTAAGGTTTAATATATTTGTTGTAAATTTTTTCGACCTCGTTTCTAAAGTTTTCTAAAGAGTTGTTGTTAATAATTTTGAGACTTGTTTTTTTACCTAATTTTGAAACAAATATTTCCGCCTTAGATTTTTCCTCAGTTAAAAATTGTTCAAAGGTGAGTCCAGCTTCTCCCACTTTTTCACTTCTTGTTTTAAGCCTTTGATACCTTAAGTTTTGGTCGGCAGTGATATAGATTAAGATGCTATTTTTCATATCCTTTGCCAGTTTATATTCTGCCTCGCGTCTTATACCATCCAAAATGATTATGTCAGCATCATCACCTTCAATGCTAAATTTGGCAGCATTTGCTAAGCTGGCAGCCCCAAAGGCCTCATTCATAACTAATGAGAGCTTTTGTAAATTAGAACGGGTTAAAGCTATATCCCACATTATTAAAGTTTGGGCTAAAATGTCTGAAAACCTGACCTGGCGGATACTATAGTCCTGAGCGATCGAAGGGAGCCGAAGGATCTCTTTTAAAAAATTAACAAATGTTTGTTTGCCTGACCCTTTTTCTCCAACCAGTCCTATGACTTTTTTCATGTCAATTGTTTGTAACAAACTCAGATGGGTGAGTCAAGAATTAAATGGTTATGATATTATTAGATAGTTATGGCTGAAGCTAATAGACCGCTCCCAGAAAGAGCTTTGGCACTTCCTGAATTAGAAGGAGGTTTGGTACCGTATATTGAGATGTTTAGGTTAATAAGGGAGCACCAATATGATCTGGCAGCTGGATTATATGTCGCTTACGGAGAGCAATTTGCCGCCTGCGACCTTAGAGACTTGGTATTTCATTATGGTTTAAAAAATAAGAAGTGGGTCTGTCTATGCAGGTGCTAGCCTACATAAAACAATGGAACCAGGGAAAGATCAACCTGGATGGAAGTGGGCTAGCCTAAACCAGAGGTTTGATCCTAATAATCCAGAAGATGATTGGGTGCAAGAAGGGGCTGTAAAAATAGAAGATTTAGAAAGAACACTTGGTAGATATCTCCACGGAGCTATAGATTCACCACAGTCTGCACAATAAAACACAGTAGTGCCGAGAGAGGGAGTCGGACCCTCACGGGCGTTGAGCCCAGTAGTTTTTGAGACTACCCTGTATACCATTCCAGCACCTCGGCGTAGTAAGAATTATATCAATTGTTTCCTCTAAACACTAGACAAAGCAAAATAACTTAGAGTAAACTCAGCTTATGAAAAACAAAGTTAGATTACCTAGCCATGTTAAACCTGAGCGCTACAAAATCATGCTTAAGCCTGATTTAAATGAGTCTACTTTTACCGGTGAAGAGACAATTTATCTATCTTTGGAAGAACCTACCAGGCAGATTACCCTTCATGCTTCGGAGCTGGAGATAGAATCTGCTGAACTAATTCACAATAGCAAAGAAACCTGGGCAGGTAAAATTTCCTATGATAAAAAAGCAGAAACAGCCACCTTTAGTTTCCCAAAACTTTTACAAAAAGGCAAGGGTGAGCTGAAATTAACTTTTAAAGGCATTTTAAATGACAAGATGCGGGGTTTTTACAAAAGTAAATATCAAATTAATGGGGAAGACAGACACCTGGCTACTACCCAATTTGAATCAACAGATGCGCGTAGGGCTTTTCCCTGTTTTGACGAGCCCTCCCAAAAAGCCATCTTTGATGTAACTTTGATGATTCCATCTCACACTATCGCTATATCTAATACGGTTGAATCAGATATCAAAGAGCACGAATCAGGTTATAAAATTGTGGAATTTGCCCCTACCCCTAAGATGTCCACCTATCTTTTAGCTTTTATAGTGGGGGAGTTTGAATATATAGAAGGAAAGACTAAAGATGGGGTTTTAGTCAGGGTATTTACTACCCCGGGTAAAAAGGATCAAGCAAAATTTGCTTTAGATGTGGCCATTAAATGTTTGGATTTTTATGAAGACTATTTTGGTATAAACTATCCTTTACCTGTTTTAGACATGATTGCTATTCCGGACTTTGCTGCCGGGGCCATGGAAAATTGGGGAGCGGTGACTTATAGAGAGTCAACACTTTTAGTTGATGAGGAAAAAACTTCATCTGCCAATAAACAATGGGTGGCGATGGTAATTGCCCATGAGCTGGCTCATCAGTGGTTTGGGAATTTGGTGACAATGGAGTGGTGGACGCACCTTTGGTTAAATGAAGGGTTTGCCTCATTTATTGAATATCTGGCAATTGATCATATTTTCCCAGAGTGGGATATCTGGACTCAGTTTGTAGAAGCAGAGCTTGCAGATGCGTTTTCTTTGGATGCCTTAAGCAATACTCATCCAATTGAGGTAGAAGTTGGCAACCCGGCAGAGATTTCAGAGATTTTTGACAGGGTTTCTTATTCCAAAGGGGCATCGGTTTTGAGAATGCTGATGGTATATCTGGGGGAAAAAGACTTCCAAAAGGGTCTGCAGCATTATCTAAAAAAACATGCCTATTCTAATGCTCAGACTGAAGATTTGTGGAAAGCTTTATCAGAAGTTTCAGGTAAGGATGTTGGAAGGATTATGGCCAACTGGATTTCAAAAGCAGGACATCCTTCAATAAGGGTACAGGTTACAGGTAATAGGTTACAGTTAACACAAAGCAGGTTTTTTTCCAGCCCCATTTCCAAAAAAGAAAGTAAAGATAAAACAATGTGGGCAATTCCTCTGAACGGGCATTTGATGGATAAAAAGAGAATAAGTATTACGAATAAATGGGAAAAGTTAAATGAGGGAGAGGTGAGTCTTGTTCGAGTAGATTATCCCAGGGAATATCTTAAAAAATTGGAAGAATCGGTAAGAAATGGCAAACTTTCAGCGCCGGACAGATTAGGATTAATCAGAGATAGCTTTGATCTGGCAGAGTCTGGAAACTCCCCGACAACTTTGGTTTTAGAGTTAGCAAAAAGTTATGTTTGGGAGAAAGATTATACAGTCTGGTCAGCACTAACCGATAAAATAGCCAAACTTGATTCTCTTTTGGCTGATGAAGATTATTATGAGGACTATAGAAAATACGGCCGGCATCTCTATAGTTCAATTGCGGATAAAATGGGGTGGAAGAAAAAAGAGGGAGAAAAACATACAGACGCGCTTTTAAGGGGTATAGTTTTAAATATGCTGGGAGGGTTTGGTGATCAGGAAACTATAAATAAGGCTTTTGAATTGTTTAAACAGGATAAAACTGATCCGGATTTAAAAGGAGTAATCTATAACTTAGTTGCAGACAATGGAGGGTCAAAAGAGTTTAATACTTTACTTAAAATGTATAAAGAAGAAGAAAATCAACAGGAAAGAGACAGAATCGGCAGATCCCTGGGTAAATTTAAACCTGAAACTTTGCTTTCCAAAACCTTAGATTTTTCTGTTTCAAAATATGTCAGGTTTCAAAACTCTTTACAAATTATTGCCTCAGTTTGGCATAATCCGGTGGGCAGGTATTTGGCTTGGGAATTTGTAAAGAAAAATTGGAAGCTGTTAAAAGAAAGGTATGCAGGTGGTCACTATTTCACCAGAGTTTTTGCTCCAGCAGGGGAATTTACCAAAATCTCTGATGCCAAAGATATTGAAAAATTTGTTCGTAAAAACCCTGTCCCGGAAGCCCAAAGAACCATTGCCCAAGCCCTGGAACAAATTTATTCCAATGCAGAATGGCTAAAAAGGGATAGGGAAGGAATTAGAAAATTTCTTCAAAAAGAAAGGGTGTCAACTTAATCCACCCTCCGGGTGTATAGCTAAGAACTGTGTACTATCATTAACTTCTCGACCGAGAATATTTTGAAAATTTTATCCATAGGGAATCTATACAATATAGTGAATTTTGGGGGAAATTCTGATAGAATCTTTAGTCATGGCGTTAAATGTAAATGAACTTAGAAATGGCACCTTTTTTAAAGAGGGTAAAGAGATATTTTTGGTTGTTCTTTATGAACATGTTAAAACAGGCAGAGGTTCCGGAAATATCAAGCTTAAGGTTAAAAATATCAGGACCGGGGCAGTGGTGGAAAAATCTTTTATCACAGGGGCCAGAGTAGATGAGGCCAGCGTAGAAAAGAAAAAAGCTCAATTTTTGTACAGGGACGGGGATAGTTTTAACTTTATGGATCCGGTTTCTTTTGAACAATTTTCAATTTTCTCCCAAGTAATCGGCGAACAGGCAAAATACTTAAAAGACGGTTTAGAAGTAATTTTGGTTGTCTCGGATGGGGAAGCATTAGGTCTAGAATTACCCATGAGCTTAATATATGAAATAGCAGAAACTGGTCCGGGAGAAAAAGGTAACACTGTTTCTAACGTATTTAAAGAAGCTGTTTTAGATAATGGCTTAGTAGTTAAAGTGCCGATGTTTATGAAAATAGGGGAAAAGGTGAAAGTAGATACAAGGTCCGGTGAATATGTGGAACGGGTAAAGTGATTAATGATTGACGATTAACGATTTATGATTTAAAACTCATTAATCATTAATCATTAATCTTTAATCTTTAATCGTGTATAATTATAAGTATGGCTAAAAAAATAACAAAGGCCCTCATTCCCGCAGCAGGGTTTGGAACCAGGTTTTTACCACAAACCAAGGCCATGCCCAAAGAGATGCTTCCAATTGTAGACAAGCCTGTTATTCAATATGTGGTAGAAGAAATTGTGGCCTCAGGTATTGAGAACATAGTGATTGTCACAGGTGCCACCAAAAGGGCTATAGAGGATCATTTTGACGCCCCAAATGAGGATCTGGTACAAAACCTGGTAAACGGTAAAAAGGCCGCTCTTTTAGAACAGATAAAACATATCTCCAATATGGCCAATTTTATCTATATCCGCCAAAAAGGGCCATACGGGAACGGCACCCCCGTACTTTCCGGTGAATCCGTAATAGAAAATGAGCCGTTTGCAGTAGTTTGGGGTGATGAGTTTATCTATTCGCAACCTCCAAGGCTTAAACAAATGATTGAGGTTCATGAAAAATATGGCGGAATTGTGATATCCGGTGTCAGGATTGAAAAAAAAGAAGATTTAAAAAGATATGGGATTGCAGATTTGGAGCCTGTTGAAGGCTCGCCTCGCTCAGCGGGCGGAGCGGGAAATGTCTACAAAATTAAATCCATAGTTGAAAAACCGGATCCTGATAAAGCTCCGTCAAACATTGCCACCCACGGGGCCTATATTTTACCCCCGGAAATATTTGGGGCCTTAAAAAGGTTAACTCCGGGTCAGGGAGGGGAAATTTGGCTGGTTGATGCAATAAATTTACTTAAAAATGAAGGTGTTCCTTTATATGCTGTGGAGATTGAAAATGGTAAATATTACGACACCGGAAATAAGTTAGAGTATATGAAGACTGTAGTAGATCTGGCAAAGATTCATCCGGAAATAGGTGAGGAGTTTACAAAATATCTTCAGGACTTAGTGAAGGGTTCGTAAAACTAAAACTAAGCCTGTAACTGTAGCTGCTTGAGTTAAGATTCCCCAAGGAAGTTTAATATTACTTTGAATTCCGTGTTGTAAGTGGTAAGCAGTAGAAAAAGGAGGAAAGTTCCACTTTAAAAGCAGGTACGGCATCATGAGAATATCCCAAACTTCTGAGAAAAAAATACAAAGCAAAAAATAAATAGGATCTATAGATCTGCCAAATATAAAGTAAGCCAAGACTATACCAATAGTCAGGTCCAGTACGGATTCTGCAAAGAATGTTACTTTATTTTTCTTTCTCCAGCCCATGCCCAAATCCCAATGCGGGATCATGTCTAAAATGGGGTGAGAAAGGGAAGCTAAGGGGAGGGCAATACCAGGATTAGGAATATATGCGGCGATAGCTCCTCCAACCAGTGCATGTGCTGTTGCTGTCATAAGGTAGGGAATAGGGAACAGTGGACAGGGTACAGGAAACACAAGAGTTTTGTAACCTGTAACCTAAAACCTGTAACCTAACAATTAAGTGTATCACGTTTTGTCAATTTGATTCAATTACCCAGTTTATGGTACTCTCATTTCATGTTTCCTATGCTTTTGACAATTGGCAATATGCCTGTTTCCTCTTTTGGGGTGTTTTTAGCATTGGCTTTTTTAGTGGGAGTATTTTTGGTATGGCGTTTAAGCAGGGCTTGGGATTTGGATGAGGAAAAGATTTTGGATTTGACCCTACTGACCTTTTTAGGCGGGGTGTTTGGAGCAAGAATATATTTTGTTATACAAAATCTGCAACTTTTTTCTCAAAACTTGTCAGGAATAGTTTTGATTAACAGGTTTCCGGGTTTTTCCTTTTGGGGGGCTTTCCTGGGAGGCTGGTTGACGCTTTACTACCTTTGCAAACGTAAAAAACTCGACTTTTGGCAGATTGGAGATATTGCTTCGGTAGGTTTTCTTGGGAGTTTAATACTTGTCAACTTAGGATGCTTTTTTGGCGGCTGCGATATAGGCACAAGAAGTGATTCTTTTTTGGCTGTCAATATGGTTGGGGTGATAGGTAAAAGATTTCCTGTTCAAGCCTTAGAAGCTTTACTGCTTTTTTTCGTCCTTTTACGCATTTGGTCTGCCGCCACTCATTTCCATCAAAGCGGCAAGATACTGAGCTTAACTTTAATTTATGTAGGACTAATAAAGATTTTGACGGAGTCCTGGAAAGAAGTCCGCAGTGAAGGGTTGTTTTTGTCCTTTGTGCTGGTCATCCTGGGAATAAATATTTTATACAAAACTACAAGAAGGAGCCTGTTATCAGACTTAAAAGAGTTTTTTAAATTACCTTACAAGTGGTTTAGTGATCCTTTAACACGAAAATATCTACTGGATAGACTAAAAAAATCTTGGTATAATCAACGAACTAGCGTTTCTTGGAAATTGAGAAATTTCAAAAAAATCATAAGGAGGTTAAATGTTAGGTTTTCCTACAAGAACAATTAACTATATAAAAAATAATTTGCTTCGAGAGCAAAAACAAGTTGAAAAGAGCTTAAAAGAAGTAAAAAAAGATGATCCGGTCAATGGGGATGGTTTAGCTGAATCTTCTGAGCCGGGAACAGACTCCTATATTGCTGATTCACACACAAAAACTCTTGTTTTAGAAGAGCAGCTTAAAAAAACCAACAGCAGTATCAAAGCAGCTTTGATTAAAATCAGCAAGGGTACATATGGAAAGTGCGAGAAGTGCGGTAAGCAAATTGAGCTTGGCAGGCTGCTTGCGATGCCAACAGCCATGCTTTGTCTTTCCTGCTCTAAAAAAACCTCCCGTAGGTGAAACTTTTTTACTGGATCTCACTCCACTTTTGATAAGTATCAGAGAATAGATCTCTTAAGATGACTAAATATTTGACCTGATGGTTAATCTTTTCTGCAGGGGTGGCATTATTGTTTGAGATTACATTTCTGCAGAATTTAATTGGCCTAAGCTCGTCTAAGGAGATCAGGCTGCCGTTTATGATTAGTTGACTGTTGGTGCCGGGGTTTGTTGCAAGTGCACACCCGGCCCCTGCAGTATAGATAGTGCCGGAAGAAATGATAATAGCATCAATTCTTTGGACAGCAGGATCAATGTTGACATTGTTTTTAACAACAAACACAGTGCCTGTGCTCGCGCCAACCTCTCCTGTAGCTGGGTTGGCTGCATAAGTATAATTTCCGGTAAAATTTAGGTTTCCTTCCACAAAAACAACTTCGGAACCGGTACCCAGATTATTGCCGGAAATATTTAAGTCTCCGTTGATATGGTATAAATGATCGGTATTGGTAAATGCCAGGCCTCTGCTGCTATTATACAAGCCACCCGCTTCCTGGGCAGATAATACTTTGTCCCAAAAACCTAACTCATCTAATTTACCTTTAAAGTATTGGAGTTTATAGCCATTGATTTGATTCAGTTCACTGGCTCCGACCAGCATAGACTTTGAAGGAACAGATATGGAGCCGGAAAGAGCATTTGTATTGGTAATTACCTGTACTGATTGCCCGTCAAGATAGATTTTTACCTCCTTAGCATTGGATCCGTTGTAGGTGACTATCAGGTGATGCCAGGATACAGTGTCTGCAACGCTATTATAAGGAGTAGCAACCCTTTTGGCATTACCGGCACCAGTCCAGGCATTAAAAAGATCGAAATTTATGGCATTGATTGCGCTGTCGATTCTCAAAGCATAGCCTTTATAGTTTGAACTGGAATCTGATTTATCAATAAGTGTTTGGAAACGTTCACCGCCGCTGTCCCTTTTAAACCATAAGGAGATACTAAATTGGGCGCTAGAGGCATCATTAAAATCCATTACCTGTCCCATATTTAGGAAGTCACTGCTGCCGTTAAAACTTCTGGCTTTGCTTAACTTACCATCTATGATGGTTGTACCGTAAGCAGTGCCGGTAAAATGCGAGCTTGAACTGTCTGCTACACTTGATCCGTTTGTTTCATCCATCTTCCAATAAGCCAATAAGCTGTCTGTAGGAAAAGCTGAAACAGCCGGTATATTAGCCTGTGTTTGATCACCTGCAGCCAGCTCATGTTTGATTATAGTGGGAGTCTCTTGTTTTTGGGTGAAGTATAGTGATCTCAGGTCATCAAATGTAGGGATTTTATATGGGGCAAAGGTGGCTTTTGTATCCACAACACAAGCTCCGGATGAGGTGCCAAACTTGGGCCCGTTTACCCCTGAAACAATTTCCGGGCTGGTCACTAACCCGTCTGCCCTGG
>CAYSNN010000017.1:12733-15073 GCA_964432475.1 uncultured Gammaproteobacteria bacterium | reverse complement strand
AAGGTGACAGAGGTGGATTTAGGACTCCGGATATTCCTTATGCTACTTGGCTTGATGATGGAACCAAAAGAATAAATATGAAACCTTCAGTAGTCAGAGAGGGTCTACTAGAAGATGAACGTGCCGGGATAGGCTTAGATGGTATTTTCCTTTGGTTATCAGATCGTGGAGTAGTAAGACGCCATTTTCTGGATTTAGCAGGTTCTCAAGTGGATTTTAACTATACACCGTACCTATTTTTATGGTTTATTGGTCCGACTCTCGATTACGATTGGGCTGGTGATGCCAATTCACGTTTTGGTTCTGTCGTTGCAGGAAGAAAGATTGTAACTAAAGAATCAGTTGTACGCCAATAGACTTTGTTCTTAATGCTGCCAATATATCTTCTCTGCTATCTCCAATAAACATAAGCCTTTTGGTTAGGACTCCAAGCCTTTCTGATAAATAGAGAAGTGTTGTTGCATCTGGCTTTCTAACACCTAAATCTGCAGAAGTAAGCACATTATCTGGTTTTAACATACCCTGCTCCTCTCCGATGAAACCATAATTATTTAGTAATTGACTTGCAATTTCTGAAGGCAAACGATAATTAGAAAAAACCCCAACATGGTCGGAGCCAAATATTGTAACAGCATCTTTTACTACACGTAGCATTCCAGGAATGATAGAAGATCTCGTTAGTTCATAATCAAGCTCAATTGAGAGTAACTCACGTGCTTTATATTCAGCATTAGGTAATTTAAGTGTTCTAAGTATTCTACCCCATAGATCTAAGTCTTTAAATTCTCCATATGTACCTTCAGTCTCCTGCGTAGACTTTTCTAATTCAGTTCTCGCACTCCAGTATAGCTCATTTAACTGAGATGCATTTATTTGCGGATCCCACACTTGAATTTTTTCTAAGAGTTTCGCGTGAAGTTCATGGTGTCTAGTTTCTCTATCATAGTAATATTTGTCACTAATAAGAGTACCGAAAAGATCAAACCCTACGCCATCAATACTTTTCCAATAATGTGCTTTTCTGAAGGCATTTACAATTTGATCAGCATTTTCAACTCTGTGCGAAGCGTCAAGTCGTTGACGAACTCGATAGCGGGAGAGCAGAGTTTCTACCCCCAGGTACTTGCCCTTAAAAACTCTCATCGTCGGGGAAATTCCCACTGCTTTCAAATCGCTTAGTTCTTGAGCTGGGGCGGTATCATTGACTGCCCATCTACTTCCAAGTGATGCTACCAGAGTTATTCTATCCTTTAATTCACCATGTCTTGATACGAAGGCTTTCAACTCAACGAGAGAGGATTTAGTAAAGGCAGTATCATCAACAAAGATTACAGATGTATTTTTTGGCAAAGCATTTATATCGGAAGATTGTTTATCATAAAGCAATATTACTCCTTCCCGCTCCTGCATCGATCGTGATGATTTCCCTATTGGTGCTATTTTAGAAAGTATATACATATATTTTTGAGGGAGTCCATGATTTGGTAAATTAAATTCTTCTCTAAATTTTGCAACAAACCGTATTGACTCTATTACGTCAATTGAACCTATCATAGGGCCTATCACTACTTCGGCATCGGTTAATAATCCTTCTTGTATCCATGAATATGCTGCCATGAGTGCCTGCGAACTAGTTACTTCTCTTTCAGTACGGAATAGATCATATTCACCCCATCTCTTAAATTCTTCTCTATGAGGGGTTACAATATCTATCAGGCCTAAAATGTCATCAGCACACCGGGCTGCTAGAGGAGCAGTAGGCCGTCCACATAATATATAAAAATATCCCTCAAACATATTACTCATCAATTGTTGAGAATTCTTTGTGATTGACCTCCTGTCTTCTAGAGAATAATTCTCTAAAAGAGTAATAGTTTTTAATGCATGGAATTGTGCTGCACTTAAATTTATTAAATTGTCCCATACTGCCAGTTTTGCTTTCCACTGTTCTTCTTGATCATCAGATAACTCTCCAAGAACCTCCGGTACTGCTCTTTGATATCTTTGTGCTGTTTCTAGGAAGTAATCTACCCGCATTTCACCTATTGGCCCGCCTGAATAATATCCGTCAAGCAAAATAGTACGTTCTCCGCGCATTGCGACCCTATCGTTTTTATAGCTAGAAGCATTTCCATCTAGAAAAAACTCTCTAGATGATTGTGGGAGATAAGAAAATTCTGCAGGTGTTAGTAACACGGCGCCATCAAGATCTAACCTAAGCCACTTTGCTTCAGGAACTCTCGCTGTGTATTCTAATTTTATTTGTTTTGCTCGACCACGGACTTCTCTTTCTAGTTTACGATAGTCTAAAAGTGTGCTTTCTAAGTTTATCATATGTAT
>CAYSNN010000017.1:0-12723 GCA_964432475.1 uncultured Gammaproteobacteria bacterium | reverse complement strand
GGCCTATTACTTATGATTTGAGGTTAGTTTTTTTACTAATTTTAATATATCTTTATAATTAGTTTCTGTATAATTTGGTTTCACCAATTTCATGTTAGGATTTACTGGACCACCATTTTTAAGGTAGATAGTTTTTATTCCAAGGTTGTTAGCTCCTTTAATATCTGCTACTATATCGTCACCAATCATTAATACTTGATCCGGTGAAACACGCATTTTATTTAGTATGTATTTAAATATCTTTGGATCAGGTTTGTTACTGGCACACATATCTGAAGTTACTAAGTAGTCTACGAAACCGTCCAGTTTTAATTTAACTAATTTCTCTGCTTGATCAATAAAGATACCGTTGGTTAGTATACCTATTTTTATATCTTTTGATTTTAAATGATTTATAAGTTCCAATGTGCCGTCAATTAACCTGACTTTTTTATTTGTCTCACTGCGTATATGTTCTATTAATTGCAGGATAATCTTCAGCGGAGGTTTTATCTGCAGTTGTTCGAAGACTTCAAACCATACACGGATTATTGCTGCTGAAAGAGGCACGTTAGGATCAGAAATTAACTTTTCAAATGTTTTGATATTGATTGAAATTAAATCCTCAACACTTTTGTTGGGGAAGTATTTGAGGTTTTTTATAAATATATTTCTTAAGCTATTTTCAATAACTACTGTAGAGTTGCAGAGTGTATTATCTAAATCGAAAATTACGGCTTTAACCATAGGCAGATTGTATCAAAATGTAACTAAATATACTATAATCTGAAAAACAAATATGAAAGAACGAGATTTTCAAGATAGACTTATTGAAAAATGCGCTGTTTTTGGAGTTTATACAAGAAGCCTGAAAGCTTCACAATTAGTTTATGCAGGCCTTTGGGCACTTCAACACAGAGGACAAGATTCGTCAGGAATAAGTTCAACTGATGGGAGAGATATTTATACCCATAAAGCTCCGGGGCTTGTGGCCTCAGTATATAAAGAACAGGATCTTGATAGGCTAAATGGTAGTATCGCTATTGGCCATAATCGCTATGCAACTTCTGGTGGGATAGAAGGGCATATACAACCCACTATTTCTGAACAAAATCTTGTTGCACTTGCTCATAATGGAACGCTTCCAGCAAGGCTAGATCTGACAGCTTTTTTACAAAGCAAAGATATACCTGTTACTCAACTTAATGATTCGGAGCTTATGCATGCTGCGATTGAATATTATATTTCCAAAGGAAAACCAACTGAAGAAGCAGTTGCGTTAAGCTTTCCACTTTTTACCGGTGCATTTTCACTTGTAGCATTAACTAAAGATAAACTGATTGGGTTGAGAGACGCTCACGGTATCCGACCATTTTGTATCGGGAAACTGGATGATGATGGATTTGTTTTATCTTCAGAAACATGTGGACTGGATAGTGTAGGTGCAAGTTTTGTTCGGGATGTAGAACCTGGAGAAATGGTGGTAATTGATGAAAATGGATTACATTCGCAGTCTTTAGCAAAAGGTAGAGAGAGGCTGGATATTTTTGAGCTTGTATATTTTGCTAGGCCGGACAGTTTTATAAAAGGAAAGAGTATTAACGAACTGAGGCGAGAAATGGGAAAACAACTGGCAAGAGAGCGTGTAATAGAGGCAGATGTTGTTATTCCAGTTCCTAATTCTGCAATTGCAGCAGCATTAGGTTATGCTGAGCAGTCAGGAATTACTTTTGATCATGGACTTTTAAAAAATGGGTACATTAATAGAACATTCATTAATCCATCCTCTTTGCTAAGAGAAAGAGAGGTAGCCATGAAGTTTAGCCCTATGCCAGGGGTATTACAAGGGAAAAGAGCTATTGTTATTGAGGATTCAATTGTGAGAGGTACGACCTTAAGAAATCTGGTAAGTATTATGAGAGAAGCAGGCGCAAAAGAGGTTCACTTACTTAGTGCTTCACCTCCAGTGAAATTTCCTGATTTTTACGGTATCGCAACACCCGAACAACAAGAGCTTATTGCATCTCAAATGTCTCAAGATCAAATCCGTGCATTTTTTGGGGCTGATTCTTTGCAGTATCTTTCCTACGGGGGATTAATTAAAGCTACAGCACTACCGGAAAATTCTTTTTGTACAGCTTGCTACACAGGGGAGTATCCTATTGAAATTGGAGAACATGTAAAAAGAATCAATTTTGGAGTTTAAGAAAATTAAAAGGTATTAGATATGTAGCGAAATAAATGTCAGTACATTGTCTGTACATTTGTGGTATAATATGTAATTATGTTAACTCAAAAGCTCTACCGAAACGGAAATTCAGTGGCTGTAACTATCCCTAAGGACTATCTGGAAGATATGAAACTTAAAGATGGTTCTGAGGTTACAGTGGAACAGGATTTGGAAAACGAAAGCATTATTATTTCTCCCAAGAAAAAAGTTAGTAAGCCCCAATCTACCATTACTCCAAAGTTTCTTAGGTGGCTGGAGGAATTTAATCAAGAATATGGCCCTGCTCTGCGGGAACTTGCCAAAAAGTAATTATGGCCAAAACTATTTTTATCACCTTTGAACAGGTTTTGGCTATTCACCATGATCAGATTGAGAGATACGGGGGATCTCACGGAGTCAGAGACTTACCTCTTTTGGAATCTGCTCTCCAAAGACCACAATCCTCTTTTATGGGTGAAGATTTATACCCGACATTATTTGATAAAGCGGCTGCTTTAGTTCACTCAATTTTGCTAAACCACCCATTCCTAGACGGGAATAAAAGAACGAGTATGGTATCAGGGGCATATTTTCTTTCTCTTAACGGATTTCGTTTAAAGGTTAGTCAGAAAGAGTTTGTAGAGGCTGCTTTAAATATTGAATCTAAGAAGTGGAACCTTGAACAAATCTCCGAATGGTTAAAAGACCATTCTGCTAAGTAAAAGTTATTTAGTACAATAGATGTCCATGGCTCAGTTCAAAATCTTACATAAAGATGGAAATGCTCGGGTAGGGCAGTTAGATACTCCTCATGGTCTTATTGAGACTCCAAATTTTATCACTGTTGGCACAAAGGCTTCTGTTAAGGCTTTATCTGTCAGGGATTTAAAAGAAATTGGAGCGCAAATTGTTTTGGCAAATACTTATCATTTGATGCTTCGGCCAGGGGATAAGTTGATTAAGAAAATGGGGGGATTGCATAAATTTATGAGTTGGGATAGGCCAATTATGACTGATTCCGGAGGCTATCAGGTATTTTCTTTGGGAGTAGGTTTAGAACACGCTATGGGAAAAGTTTTTAAACCGGAAAATAATGTAAAGAGCAAACCCAGATTAAACAAAATTACAGAAGAAGGGGTCATTTTTCAGTCGCACTTAGATGGTTCAAAACATCTGCTTGGACCGGAATCATCTATTAAAATTCAGCACAATCTGGGTGCTGACTTAATAGTAGCGTTTGACGATCACGAATCTGCGCAGCATACCTATGATGAAACCCTTGAATCGCTCAAACTGACCGAAAGATGGGGTTTAAGGAGCCTTCAGGCCCTAAAGAAATTAAAGTCTAAGCAGCTGATGTATGGAGTAGTGCATGGGGGGAAATTTGAGGATTTGCGGATGAGATCTGCCCGTTTTACGGATAAATATTTTGATGCAATTGCAATCGGGGGAATTTACTGGGATCCCCAAACCATGAATAAAATAATAGACTGGACCAGGGACAATGTGACAGAAGAAAAGGTTAGGCATATGCTAGGGGTGGCGGAAATTGGAAATCTTTTTGACGCGGTGGAGCGGGGAATGGATTTGTTTGACTGTGTTGCACCTACCAGACGCGCCCGCCATGGATCTTTATACAATTTTACCGAAGGCCCAAAAAAAGGTTTTAGCTTAAATATCAGGCACTTAAAATATAAGGAGGATGAAAACCCTGTTGATTTGCAGTGTAGTTGTTACATTTGCCAAAACTATAGCCGTGCTTACCTTCGTCACTTATTTGTTACAGGAGAGATCTTATATCATCAGCTTGCAACCTATCACAATGTTTATTTTATTATCAAATTAATGGAGGAGATAAGAGGGGCAATTAAACTCAAGCAGTTTGCCAAACTACAAGTTCAATGGATTTGATTAAGGGAGGCATAATATGCCTCCCTTAACTTTTTCAAATTCTTTGCAAAGAATTTTACCTTTACAAAACAGGAGCACCCCCACCGGGATTTTCTCCACCTGCATTGGGATCAGGTACTGTAACAGGTTCTGGAGCTTGGGCCGGTGCTTCCGGTTCAGGAGCCGGAGGAGTATAACTTCCCCCTGTGGTATCTCCACCTGTTCCTCCCAAATTTGGCTCAGTTGGCGCTGCGCCGCCTGTTCCGTCTTGACTTGGATCTGTTGGATTATTGTCCATTAAAATATCACCTCCCCTCAGATCCAGTGTATAGTGTTACCAGTTGCACGGTCAAGTACTTATTGGCTACACTGGTAATATGCCCGCTAAGAAAAAAAACGGTTGGAAGGCTATTCAATCTCAGAAACAAATTGCTAAAAAGACCAAGCTGGCATTAATGCTTTTACTGATTGTTTTGGGGATACTTGTCTTAGCGCAGGCGGTGAAATTTACCCGAAGTTTATTCAGCCCTTGGAAACAGTCATCCACTCAAAAAAATTATATCTGGAAGGCAGATTACAATATTAATGTTTTGATTCGCGCAAAAGGAATATCTTTACTTACCTTCAGCCCTCAAAACGAAAGAATCACAATCATTGATCTTCCGGATTCTATCTTTTTTGAGATACCACATGGTTTTGGTAAATGGATGTTGTCTTCAGTGTTCAATCTTGGTGAGTCTCAGAAAGATCTGGGAGGAGACAGGTTACTTGCGGATAGTATAAGCTCGCTTTTTGCTCTTCCTGTTGACGGGTTTATGGATTTTTCAGGTAAGTTTTCCAGCCTTGCTCCTGCTGATTTAATTTCAGAAATCAGAAAAAGCCCAATTTCAGGCTTTGACATGATGGCTGATATAAAAACAGATTTAACACCTCTTGAATTGTTAAGGTTAAAATGGGGATTGTCTTCAGTAAGGTTTGATAAGATAACAAAGATTGATCTTGAAAAAAGCGAAATATTAAGCAAGGAGAAACTGGCAGACGGAACTGAGGTTTTGGTTGTTGATGCGATCAGACTAGACTCTGTACTTTTGGATATTATTGACCCTATTTTACAATCAGAGCATCAGACTATTGCTATCTTTAATACTACCAATCATCCTCTCCTGGCACAAAAAGCTGCAAGGATTATTACGAACATGGGAGGTGATGTGGTCATTACTTCAAATAGCCAGGTAAAGGCTCAGTCAACACAAGCAGTAGGTGAAAAATCTAGGACTTTAAACAGAATAAAGCAGATTTTTGAAAAACCGGTTTGTAAACCAGACGGAAAAAACCCATCGGGTTGTGTTAGAATGGATCCAAATTTAGAAAAACAAGCTTCATCCCGGGCACAGATTAATCTATTTTTGGGTGAAGACTCTCTTGGACTATGATTTTATGGATTGCGCTATTTATATTGGTGGTTGCTATATCTTTTGTTCTGGCAGCCCTGTCAATGAAAGATTACCAGGAAATTCCCGAGCATTCAGGTCAAGAGTATGGTCTATTTTTAATTCGTAAACCTTATTTATTTACTCCACAACTTTTAACATCTTTACATGATGATTTTTCGAAGACGGGGTTGGTTATAAGTTTCGAGAGACTGATTAAAGGTACACAATCTGCATTGGTGGTGTATGGTCCTAAGAATAGTCTTGTGAAGTACCATCAGGCTTTAGATCTCTTGGAGTTGGAAGACTACGCAAAAGTAGATGCCCAACAGGTTTCTGTTCGGGAGGTAGGGATGAGAAATATTGATAAAGTTGATTCTCAAGGAGTCAAAAATTACTTCCAGCAATTTCCTTTGCTTTCAGAGCATGAGCAATTTTGGTGGCAGTTAGTCCTTTTGCCTTATAGAGGTAAGTCCGATGCAAAAAAGTCTTTTCAAGCACAGATTAGAGCTGTAGTATTTTCTGGTGATCAAGCCAGAAGAAGGCATTTAACTCAAACCCTGCAAAACTTAGCGCCAAATAAATTGATTAAGCTTCCAAAACCTTTTTCAAACGATCAAATAATTGACTTTTATCAAAAAAGAAGCTTAAGAAAAGATGAGAAAAATCCCTATCTGAAACCGGAAGAGGTTTTACAATTACTATTGATTTGAGGTTTAGACTGTTTGTTCCTCATCAGCGGCTTCTGACTCGTCACCATTTTCATTTTGACTGTCTAAGGATGTAAAAATATCTGTTGTTAAGGTAGCGTCGGAGTTTTCTAAAAACGAAGGCTGATTTTTAAATCTTTTGCTTCTGTAGGTTTCTTTTATAAGGACTGATAAACTGTTAACACGGATAGATTTTAGAAATAGTTCATATTTATTTCCCCCTTTTAATAACCTTAACAGGTGGTGGCTGATATCATCCGGTAAAACCCCTAAATAGTTGGAATTTGTATCCACAATAGTAATTTTTCTGTTTTTTATCACCATAACAACCTGCATGCCGCAATATGCTTTTGATAATTTTTGCGGTTCAGCCACTTTGAGCAAATTTACAATTTTTGTTTTTCCCGGTTCTTGTAAAAATAGGGAAGCTGATAGTCTGAGTCCTCCGCTTATCGGCATTACAACAGTTTGTTGACCGTTTGATTTAAAGGATTTAATAATTTTTAAGTTTTTTAAAGCAATTGGATTATAGGGATCTATTTTTACCGCTTCTCCATAGTATTTTTTTGCTAAATTCGATTTACCCATTTCCATATAAACCCGAGCCTGGCGGTTTAGGGCATCTACATTTTGAGGATCTAATTTAATAATTTCCTTGTTTAACTTTAAAGCGTCTTCCCATCGGCAATCCAATGCTGCATCAATTGCGAGCTGGGTGAGGTTTTGTGACTCAGTACTTGGGTCCATCTAAGGGAGAAAGTATAGATAGTAGCAGTACCCTTGTCAATCCTTTGGGTTTTATTTGCTTCTGGATTGGATTTGAGTTAAGCGGCGTTCACCGAGAATCATCAGCTCTGGAGGTAAATCGGGAAGTTGAACTCGTTCCTCCCAAACACCTTGAGCAGCTCTTAGTCCTGAGGCCAATATTGCTGATCTTCTGTTAGGATCTGGTACGCTCTCTAATAACGCCTGAACACCTACCTCATAAATAGCATCTACAATTCCCGTTATCACTTGGGCTGTTTCATCGTTTGCTCTATTCATTGTTAGGCTATCAACAGTGGTTCCAAGACGGCCTGCCCTTTGTCGTGCATCCCCAGCACTTACTAATATAATGGTTTCTCTACGTCTATATAAATCAGCAACTGCCTCAGCAATTTGTCCTTCTTCCCATCTTGTTGTGCCGTCGGTGAACATTCGGGTAAACTTTTCTATCAGATTCATAAAGCTAATTATACTGTAAGATCTATTTTAGAGCAAGCCGCTTGAAAAAAGAATTAGTTAACGTTAATATCTAAAGATTACCATATGTCAGGACATTCAAAGTGGTCAACAATAAAGCGACAAAAAGGCGTGACAGATATTAAAAGAGGGCAAACCTTTACTAAAGTAGCGAACGCCATAGCTATTGCAGCCCGTGCAGGGGGTTCAGGTGACCCTGATTCTAATCCAAGACTTAGAATGATCTTAGAACAAGCGAAAGCCGTTAATATGCCCAAAGAAAACGTCCAACGGGCAATTGACAGAGGATTAGGTAAGCTACCCGGACAAAGCCTGGAAGAGGTGACTTATGAAGGATTTGGACCCGGTAAAGTAGCCTTTTATTTAGAAGGAGTTACTGATAATAAACTAAGGACTTTGCAAGAGGTTAAAAACTTATTTGAAAGATCGGGGGGGAATTTGGGTGGATCAGGAAGTACAGCCTATATGTTTTCTCCGAAAGTTGAGTTAAAAGTTGAGTCCCGCGGTGGGGAGTTAGAAGAAGAAATGCTGGAGCTAATAGACTTAGGAGCAGAGGATGTTGAGGAGTTACAGGAAGACGGAAAGCGAAAGTATTTAGTTTACGGGCAAGGCTCAGAATTAAATACTATGGGTAATAAAATTACCCAAGGAAAGTATAGGGTAGAGTCGCAGGAATTGGTGATGAAACCAAGTATTTTGCAAAGCATTGATAATGCAGAGATGGCGCAAAAAGTATTAGAATTTACAGGGAAGTTAGAGGAGCATGACGATATACAAAAAGTCTTTGCAAACTTTGATATTCCGGAAGAATTAATATAACTTCATGTGTTAAAATTGGCAAGCAAATGATCCTTTTAAATAAGCGTCAGAAAATTGTCATAACTTCCGCCATATTAACTATAGGACTATTATCAACGCAACTGGTTAACTTTGATCTCCGATTTAAATTTATAGCAGGTTTATCTGTTTTGGCAGGCATCTTATCCCTCTGGTCCCTATGGGAAGGATTAAACATTACAAAAGCTGTCATCTTACTGATTTTACCTGTATTTTTCACAGCAGCAGTCTCCAGCTTCTATTTTTTGCTGCCGGTGAGGTGGTTAACCAGAATTCCCGTAGCTGCTGCCTTTGGGTTGATGTTTTACCTTCTGCTGCTGGCACAAAACGTTTTTAATATCGCTGCCATAAGGACGATTCCTTTATACAGAGCTGCATTCACGGCCAGCTTTCTTTTTACCTTACTCTCAGCCTTTTTTATATTTAATGTAGTTTATGCTTTTAATCTACTTTTTCTATGGAACGGACTGGTTGTGTTTTTAACCTCTTTTCCGCTTATTCTACAAGTTCTTTGGTCTTTGCAAATGGAGGATTCTGTTTCTGCAGCCAATATAGTACAAAGTCTGGTATTAAGCTGCATCCTGGGCGAACTTGCGCTTAGTTTCTCTTTTTGGCCTATGCCTACAACTATCTGGCCTCTAGCACTTTCTTCCTCAATGTATGTATTACTGGGTTTGGCTACTCAAGTTTTGCGGGGCAGATCAAATAGGAGAGTGGTGTGGGAGTATCTAGGCATTGGAGGAGTAGCTTTGGTGGTGAGTTTTTTAACAACTTCCTGGACAGGATGATTTAAAATTTTCAATTTTCAATTCACAATCCTGCCTGTCGGCAGACAGGTTTTCAATTTAAAAAGGGAAGTAGAGGAGTGGAGTGTGAAAACTATGGGTCTAAAATCGTGAAAAGAATAGTTGATGCGGTATGATATAGTTACTAGATTCAGAGATTAAAAACTATAAGACATATAGTTTGTGGATAACTCTCTAACACTTCTATGCTCTGAATGCTACCTGCGCCCCCAATCAGGTTTGATATAGTCGGAGAAAACCCGAATAAGGCTCCCTAGGAGAGAAGGGTTAAGCGAATATCTCATTTATTAAAGAGAATAGTTAATATCTCTTCTGAATACAGATTAAGAATGTTTAGCATATTTACTCCTCTAGGTGAGTCTCCCTATATTATCATGTCGCACAATGTATCTTATGCGATGTCAAGGAAGAGGTTACCTGGAGGAGTGGCTTTAGAGACAAGTTAAAAATTTAAAGTTAAAAGTTCAAAGTTTTTATTGTAAACTTTTATGTACCTAATTCTTTATGTTTCCTACCGGGATTTTATTAGTTTTAAAACGCTAAATTTTAAAAATATATCAATGTTAGGTTTGGATTGTTCTAAAGCCCTAAATCTTAGGTGACTAATTGGTGCTTGTCTCCCCTCAGCAGCCGTTTTTGGATCATTACAGGGCTTCGTGTCTAATAAGCCTCTTTTCTCGTTGTCGCACAATATAAACCCTTGACAAACTATATTAAAAAGTGTCAAGCTGGAACTGGGGATCTAAATGTTTGAAGATATAAAAGAAGCTATAAGTAAAAAAGACCTTATTAATTTCCTGCTTCTTGGGATTACTATTTTGGCGATTCCCTTGACTGTAGCTACTCTTAACCGGCAAAGAATTATAAAATCAAGGGCAGACAACCCCACTATTCAGTTTGTTGCTAACTCCTCAGACCCTCAATCAGATGTACCGCAGACAGTTAACGGAAAGGTAGTTTTATCTGATACTAATAATGACGGTAAATATAAAGTTTATGTAAAACTGGAATCCAAATTAGGTCCCCCTCCCGGAACTGTCACAGCATATGCTCCTAAGTCGAATGGGTTATTTAGTTTAGTTACTACTGTTTATGCGGGCCATGTTCATGAGTACAATAAGGCAGGCAAGGATGCTGGTTATAACTTCCCGGAATACTCGTGGCCTGCTACCACTTGTGTGGAGGGAAAATACCTAAATGAGGAAGATGGTGACAGTAATCATAATGATAAAGAGGATTGTTCAGCCAGTGATCAAATTTGTGATGGTGCCCAGCAATGTTATTCTTCTCCTGCTGACTCGGGCACATTTGTTGGCAAAGGGTGTTTTGATAACGATAAATATTGGTATTGTGATGTTTACCAAAAAGATGGGGTATTCCCAATTTACCAAAATTGTAAAGTAGAAGCCGGTAAGTGCGGAGTACCGGCCGCTGATAATGGTTCATGTGTACAAGGTAGCGCACAGAATCCTCCCGGCTGCACAGGAGGTATGTGTTGCGTGGACACTACCGACCATAGGTGTAATGATGTTGATAAATATAATGGAGAAAATGCCCAAAATAGCCCCAGTGATTGCGGCGGTGGTTCCCCCGCTGCTCCAGCTCAACCCACCCAGCCTCAACAACCCACGGGCGGTAGCCCAGGAGGAACAGCCCAGTTGACTGATAAAAATTGTACCCGTGATAAAGAGTGCGAATCCTTAGGAAGCGGCTATATTTGCGTAGGAGAAGGTTTATCAGCTAGTTTGGGTATTCCGAAAGACAAGTGCTACAAACGAGGTACTAGCTCAGGAGGTACACCTGGAGGTGGGCAAACACCTGCAGCCGGACAAGCTTCCAATTCCTGTCCGCATACAGGTTCAAGAAGCAATGTAACTGTCGGAGGCAATTGTTGTAGTGACCCTGAGTGTGCTAATGCGCCCGGGAGTAATAGAGGATTTTGCTGTAACGGCAGTGAGTGCGGAGATAAGAAATGGAAATGTACCAATGCTGATGGTAGTTTAACTTCCGGCCCTAAGAAAACACAAGGACAGTCTTGCAACCATGATGATGAATGCGAATCGGATTTAAAATGTCCGGGACAAGGTGAACCTCATCAGGATACTTGCTGGCCAAAGGTTGATACACCGCAATCTCCACAAAAAAGAACCGAGAAATTTAAGATTGCTGTCGGGTCCCAGGCTAATTTAGCCGGTGCTGCTGAGAAAAGCTATACCACTGTCGGTCAGATGGATCTGGTGACGTTTGAAAATCCTAATTTCGGGGAAGAAATCTTTGTATTTGTAGAGTTTACAGGTAAAGATGAACAAGGAAATTCAACAAGAAGCAACCCGGAATCAGCAAGTATTACTTTAGCCGGACCGAATCCTGTTATTACAAGCTGCAGGATCGGTAACGAAAATGATGGTACTCCGTCAATTACATTGACCGGTACAAATTTTGGGAATGAATCTGCTGCAGGTACAGTGAAAAACGGCTCAACTACCCTCCAGCCTATTCGTTGGTCAAACACCCAAGTTAGAGTTGGTCTTCCTTCTGCTCAGGCCGATAATTTTAGTGTTACTTTAACCAGAAATGACGGTAAAAGCGGAACAGTTGCCTGCAGCGCAACTTCCCCATTAGCCTTACAGATAAAACAAAAGTGTCGGCCGGCTGCTGACAGGGCAATGGATAATGTGCAGCTTACTTTGATAGAAAATACACCGGGAGCAAGAGCTTATAAGACGACTTCCAAAACTGATAATAACGGCGTGGTGCAGGATTTTAGAGGTGTAATTCAAGTCGGCCGAAGATACAAATTATCTGCTAAGGTTTCAAAGTCACCAAGAAAGGTAGTCTCCTTTAACGCCCAGGAAGGTACTAATAATGTAGTTGTTGATTTACCAATCGGAGATATCTTTCCTCTGGACGGAGGTGACGGAGTAATTAATTCTCCGGATAAAGGAGAGTTAAACAGGCAGTGGATTTTGTCAGACGGCGGTGATAGAACAGGTGATTTCAACAGCGATTCAAGGGTAAATACCATAGATTGGTCTTGTATGAGAAATGGTTTTAACTCTCAGGACCAAGCAGAACCTACCCCTGATACTCCGTCTACTGCTTCTCCTTCTTCTTCACTTAGGTCCCAAATGATTCAGCAATTGGACATCATCTTTAATATAGTTTAATGTAAATATATGGATAGACTAAGGCAATTTTTAAATTTCAGACTAATATTTCTAGTCTTAGGACTGATTATTTTAGGTGAGATTATTTGGGGGGTAAGGGCTTTAACCCAGAATAGTTCTCAATCCCCTGCTGCAAATACACCTGTTGAACAGATAGGGCCTCCTATGATAATTTTGGCTGCTGCCGGGAAGATTTATAAAGCCGGGGATGTTGTACCTGTAACTATCGGAATTACCACAGGCAATAGTTATACAGATGGAGCAGATGTGGTATTAAAATTTGACCAGACTATTCTTGAATCCTCCCCTTCCGGGTTCACTAAAGGAAAAATTTATTCGGATTATCCTTCAGTTAAAATAGATAATAATAAGGGTTTGGTACAGATCTCCGGTACTACAAGTTCAGATAAGGGCTTTTTAGGGACCGGAGTTTTTGGTAAACTAAATTTTAAG
>CAYSNN010000016.1:12000-15647 GCA_964432475.1 uncultured Gammaproteobacteria bacterium | reverse complement strand
GATTTAATTTATTTAAAATCCTGTCTGTTAATCCGGCCTTTTCAAAATCCAGGGGAATTTGATAAACATTTGAAACATCCGGTGCAGGGATAATATCTTCCGGCTCTAAACCTGTTGGAAAAGACAGCTTTCTAATCCTTGGAGCATCCAGTCTTTTGGGTGAACGGGCCAGCAGTATGTCCGGCTGAATACCGACCGCATTTAAGTCCCTGACAGACATCTGAGCAGGCTTGGATTTCATCTCTCCGATTGATGGCGGAACAGGTAAATAAGTTATATGAATATGTATTACATCTTGTGGTCTTTTTTGTTTAAGCAGCCTGTTGGCTTCTAAGAATAAAACATTTTGATACTCGCCTGCTGTTCCTCCGATTTCTACTAAGACTATGTCTGCATTGCGGGATCTGCCGGCTATTTGAATTCTTTCTATGATCTCCCAAGTGATGTGATTTATATCTACCGAATCTCCCTCATACTCTAAATTTCTCTCTTTTTGAATAACTGATAAATAAATACTTCCCTGAGTCACTATATTTGTAGAATCTAAGCTCTCGTTTAAAAATCTCTCGTAATGACCAAGATCCTGATCAGTTTCTTTACCGTCATCCAAAACAAAAGTTTCTCCATGTGTCATCGGATTCATAGTACCTGCATCAACATTTAAATAAGGATCCATTTTAAGAGGGGAAACCCTGCAGCTTTTAGAAGGAGCGCAATTGAGGCAGTTGCAATGCCTTTACCAATACCACTTATAACACCACCTGATACAAAAATATATTTCATTTTTTTGGGGAGATCTATAGTCCTGAGTAAGGCGTAGGATTTTGAGGCCCTTATTATCTTACTAAATTCAGCCTCACATGTCAATGTCAACCAAAGGTTACAGGTTTTAGGGTACAGGTTACAGTAGAATTAATCAAGTCTTTTCCCAGTAATTTGCTCGACATCCTTTTTTAGTTTCTCTAAATTCTTTGAAGATTGATTTCTAAAATAAACTACTATTAGTATAAAATAAATTAAGACAACGATTGCATATGTACCAATAACAAGAGCCGGATTTTCTCCTGGCTGTATTACACCTAGGCTCTGAAGAATCCAAAATGTCATATTAAGTATCAGATACAAAGGTATTGTTCCAGCAAAACCATAAATCAAACTTTTCCAAAACCCTTTATTCATATCTAAAAAAATAACAAATTATTTCTTCAAAGTAAATACTAAGACATAGAGCATTTTTAGAATCTCTTCTAAAAGAGAACCTGCATCTTGAGTTTGGGTTTTGACTTCGGGGTAAAGTTTTTCTGCTAATATCAGTTGAGTCTCCAATTCTGCAGCTGAACCATTTGCTACTCTAAGAAATTGTATATACTCTAACTTATGACCTCTCTTTGCTCCTTCCGCAATATTAGATGGAATTGCTACTGCCGCTCGTTGCATTTGAGACGACAAACCGAATATCTCAGATTTTGGTAATCTACTTGTTATCTTGTATACCAATTCCACAAGATCCATAGACTTTTTCCAGACTGTTAAATCTTTATGAGATTGCATTCTATATTTACTGTAACCTGAAACCTGTTCCCTGTAAACTTATTTCCCACTGTCTCCTGTCGCCTGTTCACTGTTACCTGGCTTCGGCTTAGTCCAGGAGGCGAATTTGCAGCCGGGCCAGTTTTTGCAGCCATAAAAAGTTTTTCCCTTTCTGGTTCTCCTAACTACAATGTCTCCTCCGTCTTGGGGACATTTGGCATTGACTTTCTCTTCCAAACTCTCTGTATGTTTACAATCCGGAAAACCGGAACAGGCCAAAAATTTGCCAAACCTGCCAATCTTAACTATCAAATCTTTTCCGCACTGCGGACATTTTTTACCGGCCAGCTGCACTTCCATTTTGACCTTTTGAGCAACGTTTTGAGTATCTTCCAACTTTTTCTCAAAAGGCTCATAAAATTCCCTGATAGTCGGTCTCCACTGCCTTTCACCCCTTGCGATCTCATCCAGCTCATCTTCCATTTGAGCGGTAAAAGAGTAGTCAAAAACATCAGGGAAATATTCAATCAAAAAATCAGAAACTGCAAACCCCAAAACAGTTGGAATAAATTTGCGCTCCTGTTTTTCAACATAGAACCTTTCTTGGATGGTAGAAAGGATAGGTGCATAGGTTGAAGGACGGCCGATACCCAATTCCTCTAATTTTTTAATCAACGAAGCTTCATTGTACCGGGGAGGAGGTTCTGTAAAATGTTGCTGAGGTATTAGCTTTAATAGATTTAGTATTTGATCTTGAGAAAGCTGTGGTAAAGTTTGATTTTTCTCATCTGTTGTATCTTCTGCATCCTTACCATACAACTTTAGCCATCCTTCAAACTTAATAACGCTACCACTGGCTCTTAAAGTATAAGAGTTTGCATTTATATCCACTGTTGTCTGCTCCAATACCGCTTCACTCATCTGGCAGGCTAAAAATCTTTTCCAAATCAAATCATAAAGTCTAATATGATCCCTATTCATCCCTGTCTGACGACTGATAGCTGACGACTGAAGACTAGCATCAGTTGGCCTGATTGCCTCATGTGCCTCTTGGGCATTTTTAGACTTGGATTTGAAAACTCTTGGGGAATTGGGCAGATATGATTTACCCATAAAGCTTTCAATGTAGGATCCGGCTTGTCCGATTGCCTGCTGGGACAAATTTACCGAATCTGTTCTCATGTAAGTAATCAAACCATGTTCATATAAAGCCTGGGCAATCATCATTGTTTTTTTAGCAGACATCCCCAGCTTATTTGCTGCAGTTTGCTGCAAGGTTGATGTGGTAAAGGGCGGATAAGGGTATCTTCTAACCTGCTTTTGGGTAACTTTAACTACTTTATATTCGGCGTCTTTTAGGTTTTCTAAATGACCGTCTGCCTCTTGTTTGTTTCGAATAATTAGTTTTTTACCTTTCATTTCTATAAGCAAAGCCAAAAATTTATCTTTGTCGGCTTGAACTTCTGCTTCAACTGTCCAATACTCCTCGGGTTTAAAGGCCAACACTTCTCTTTCTCTTTCGACAATTAACCTTAAGGCCACGGATTGGACTCTGCCGGCAGACAAACCCTTTTTTAGTTTTTGCCAAAGCAAAGGAGATAATTTATAACCTACTAGTCGATCTAAAACCCGCCTTGCCTGTTGGGCATCTATTAATTTAAGATTTAGCTCCCTGGGATTTTTAAAAGCTTCTTTGATGGCTTCCTCTGTAATTTCATGAAAAACCACCCTCTTGATTAATTTCGAATTTCGAATTTCGGATTTCGAATTTTCAGAATTGCGAAGCAACTCTGAGATGTGCCAGGCTATAGCTTCTCCTTCTCTATCAGGGTCTGTAGCCAAATATAGAGTTTGCACTCCGTCTGCCGCCTTTTTTAATTCATTAACCCTTTTCCTTTTGTCCCTGGGGATAATATATTGAGGCTCAAAATCGTGTTCAATATCTACTCCTAATTCACTCTTTGGCAGATCCCTGATATGACCCATTGAGGCCTCTATTTGATAGCCTGAACCTAGATATTTTTGAAGTGTCTTAGCTTTCGTTGGACTTTCTACTACAACCAAATTATTCATAGATCAGTTTATTTACTGTGGGACAATTGTATAGTGTTTGTCAA
>CAYSNN010000016.1:0-11900 GCA_964432475.1 uncultured Gammaproteobacteria bacterium | reverse complement strand
GTCAACTGTTTAGTCAAAATCTGAGTCTAAAACCTCAGGATTTACCTTCTCTAGTTCCAAATTTAGCTCAGTTGAATTATCAAACTGAAAAGTTTTAGGACTTTCAGGAGTAGGTACAGGAGTATTTGAAACCTTAGTTTGAGTAATAGATGTTTTGGAAGAATTGGATGTTGATAAAAATACAGCCGCCAAAAGTAAAACAACAACACCAATCAATATTTTAGTCTTACTCATCTTTTAATGCCTTTCTCACTTCAGCTTTAGCTTTTAGAATTTTATTTTTAAGGCCTTCTAAACTAGATCTTAACTCATTTTTGGATGAGTATTTTTGAACTCTTTGATAAGCTATCGCCTCAGCTGCATAATTTATCCAATAATCTGCAGATTCTATTGGTGTATCTACTCCGCCAAAGGCTACTCTTGTTTCTTTGACATCTTTGCGGGCTTTTAACTCCTCCATAATAGCTGCCATTCTTAAGACACTCTCCTCAAACCTATCACAAACTTTTTCATTAATTCCAGAAAGAGTAGTCTGGGCAAAAACCGAAGCTGAAAATAAAACCATCAAAGCTATAAAAATAATTGTTGTAATAATTTTCATGATAATAGTTCAACTCCTGCTCTAAAATTTTCCCCTTTAACTAATTTATTTTCCAGTATGAGTCTTGAAAACTTAGCCTCAAGTGTATCTTGAATTAGACGCCTCAGCGGCCTTGCCCCCAAAACCGGATCAAATCCGCGTTTGGCCAGCTCACTTATTAAAGCCGGATCAAATTCTAAAAGATATCCTTTTGAACTAAGCTGATTTTTCAGCTGGGTAAGTTTTAACTTGACTATCTTTTCCAACTCCTGTTGAGATAAAGCTTTAAATAAAACTACCTCGTCAAACCTGTTAACAAGCTCCGGCTTAAATATTTTTAAAAGCTCATCATTTACTTGTCTATCAAGTGTTTTTAAGTCCTTTCCTTGCTCTAAACCTTGAGCAATAATTAAAGAACCGGCATTTGAGGTAGCAATAATTATAGTATTTTCAAAGCTGATTATCCTACCTGCTCCATCTGTCAATCTTCCGTCATCCAAAACTTGTAAAAACAGTGTTAAGATTTTGCTGTTTGCCTTCTCAAATTCATCCAGTAGTAAAAGAGCATAAGGCCTGTTTCTGACGCTTTCTGTGAGTAATCCTCCTTCACCCGGACCGCCGATAAGTCTTACCACAGATCCGGGATTTTGATATTCGGACATATCAAATCTTAAAAATGCCCCCCCGGTTTTGAAGTACACATCGGCCAAAGTTTTTGCAAGTTCTGTCTTACCCACTCCTGTCGGGCCAACAAAAAGAAATGAACCGATAGGTCTGCCCTCTTCCCTTAAACCTGTCACTGACCTTCTTAGAGAATCTGATACAGCTTTAACTGCTATCTCCTGACCAATAAGTCTTGAATGAAGTTCTGCTTCTAAATTTAAAAGTTTATTTTTATCAGCAGTCCCAATCTCCAAAAGAGGAATCTTCACCCTGGATGAAATAACCCGTCTGACAATATCTTTTGTCACCCATTTGTTTACAGCTTCTGTGAGGGCCTCTTTAAATACGGAAATTGCCGAATCAGGTAAAACCCTGTCCCGAATATATTTTTGGGAGAGTTCTACTGCAGCTTTTATAGCAATATATGAAACCCTAATTTTGCTTTTTCTTTCCGCTTCTATGCTGCGGTATTCCAAAATATTTATTGTATCCAAAGGTGCAGCAGGTTCCAGTTCTATCTTTCTAAACATTCTGGCGAAGCTGCCGTTTTTTTCTAAGATTCTAGAGTAATTTTCTGCCTCCGTTGTACCGATAAACTGAAAAGCATCTCCTTCCAAATACGGCTGCATTAAAGAATACAGATTATAAGCGCTTCCAACCTCCCCCACTCCCAACTCATGAATTTCCTCTATAACAATAATTACATTCTGAGCAAAGGCTACCTCTTCAAATACGTCTTTTACCCGTTCGGCCAGTTCTCCTTGAGTTTTAACTCCGGACAAAAGCTTGGTCAAATCCAAAACCACAAGTCTCTTTGTTGCTAATGCCTGCGGAGCATCTCCGGCCACGATTTGCTTTGCCAGGTGTTTAACCAAAGCGGTTTTACCGGAACCCGGAGGACCCACTGCCACTACATTCCTGCCTGTTTGTTGAGTCAGGATATTTACAATGTCTGTGACGACCCCTTTTTCCCGCTCTAAATCAGGAAATCCTTCTCTAACTGCTCTTTTGGTTAAATCCTCGCTGTATCTGTCTAAACTTGGGGTAGGCACCCCCAGCCAACCCCGGTTCACTCCTTTCAGGTGGTGCACCACAAAATCTTCATCCCAGATATATACTCTTCTCCAAATTCTTTTTTTCTTTTCCAAATAATTTAAGGTTTGCTCAAAGTCCGCTACTCTAAGATCAAACTTTAAAAGCATATTGTCTATACCCGGGATATCTTCTAAGGAGGCTACAAAAAAATGTTTGGGTCCGATATAGTCACTTCCGGCGTTTTTAGCAAGATCAAAAGCCTTTTGCCCCAGTTTATCCATATCATTAATTGACCAATTTGGAAAATGATTAAGCTGTAATTCCAAATTTGATAAAAGATCTATAACCTCATTGTTTTTTAAAAGATTGGCAAAGCTAATATCTTCTTTTTTTAATCTGGATGCTAACCAAAAATTGCCGTCTCTGACCTGCCAAACTTTTTTGTGGGGATGAGTTGTGATATGGATAATAAACAGTCCTACCCCTATAAAAAGCGTGCTCCGGCTGATTTCGGTGACATAAAAAGGCAGATTTAAAAAAGACAGTAGAGGCAAAGAAAACCAAAAAACAGCTATAAGAAACAGGGTGAACGAGGCTAAGGCAAAGGCAAACAGCCCCATTAAAATTCTAATTATCCTAAAAAGAAAGCTTAAGATAAAACCCACTACTGTGGCATCATGGAACAAAGGAGTAAAAGCAAGTCTGACCATAAGCCCCACTGCCAAATCCTCTTCCAAAAAAAGCATTAAGTTTTTCCAGGTCCGGACAAAAAAAGCAATACCTTCCGGATACCAGAATTCAATTAAATGCAAAGGTATATAAAGATACTTCATATTTATTCTGCTCTAATTACGTTTCCTTCAGGGTCCAGCTCAACAAAATGCTGAGCTCTGCCTTCACGATATGCAGGACACTGGTTTTCCGATAGATCGTCAATTGATATTCTTGGCTTATGGGCAATATCTACAATCCAATTTGGCATTAATGCATCAGACAAACAAGGACCATTTATAAAATCTCTGCCGTTTTGTTTTTCCTGTCTGTATAAGTGTTTTGCCTGATTTATAGCTGTATCAACTTCATTTTTAGAAATAGACCTTGAGAAAGATGTGTTAAACAAAAGGGTGAAATATGCTGTGACTAAAATAACAGTTAAAGTCAGTACAAGCACTAATGTCTTGGGCATAGTCACATTATCTCATTATTAGATAATTTCCACCACCTAAACTTTAAACCGGATTTATCCCCAGCTCTTCCAAAATTTCTTTCGGATCAAAAATTGCCGCTGCTCCCATCTTTATCAGATCAATCGGGCCCCGGGATAAATCAGAAGTAACCGGCCCGGGGATGGCAAAAACATCTCTGCCTTGCTCAATAGCTAGTCTGGCTGTAATAAGTGAGCCGCTGTCTGCTGCTGCCTCAACTACCAGAGTTGCAATTGAAAGACCTGAAATTATTCTGTTTCTTGCGGGAAAGTTACCGGGCTGGGGTTTACTGTCAGGTGGGTATTCAGAGATTACTGCACCGGCACCAGAAGCTATTTTTTCCGCTAAACTTCTGTTTTCAAACGGAAAGATATGATTTAATCCCCCTCCTAAAACCGCAACTGTTTGACCGCCCGCTTGCAAAGTAGTCCAATGAGCCTGACTGTCAACTCCCTTTGCCAGCCCTGAGACAATAGTCAGACCTGCCGAAACCAGTTCTTTAGTAAAACGATTGGTAACAAGCTTACCATAATCAGTCATTTTTCTTGTACCCACAACAGCCAGTGATCTGGAATTTAACACCTCTTCTCGTCCTTTAAAATATAAAACCTGGGGAGGATCATAAATCTGGGCAAGCAGCTTGGGATAAGACTTATCAAAAACCGTTACCCAATTTATTCCTGAATCTTTAATTGTTTTGGCATATGTCTCGGGTTCTAATATTTTACGACTTTGCATTAAACGATCCACTACACTTTTCGGTATACCTATTTTGTAAAATTCGCCCCCATTTGCTTCCCATGCCAATTTTGGATCTTTAAAGTAATCTAAGATAGTCCTCAACCTAATTGGCCCCAAACCATCTATTGAGTGTAAAGCTAAAAGATAGGCAATATTGTCCATAAATATTTGACAGCTTGTAAGTCGTTTAGATCTAATACTATATCAAAATAATAGTAACATACAGTTTTTTTTGGTATTTTGATATCATGAAGTTTGACAAAATAGTCCCAAAGGATTATTTTGTCTATAATGGCTCTGAAAGACCCACTTATCGAAGAGATTTCTAAAACTCTAACTAAGCAAATAGATAAAGAGGTTTTTGACCAAAAATATGCTCCGGTTAAAACCGTTCTCACTCTTGTCGGAGCAGGATTTTTTTTGGGCGCATCATTGGTAATGCCACACCTTCCGCTAGCCCTAAAACCATTTTTGAAACATAAAAGAGATGAGGAATACGAAGCCTGGAAAAGATTTAATATTCCTTACCTTAAAAGAACATTGGAAAGATTAGAAAAACAGAAACTAGTTGTATTGGATGAAAAAGACGCAATACAAATTGTAAAAATCACAGATTCCGGAAAGAGAAAAATTTTGAAATTTGCCATAGACGAGCTGACTATTGAAAAACCAACAATATGGGATGGTAAATGGAGACTTGTAAGTTATGATATTCCGGGTAGATTACGCAGACTACGTGCTATTCTAAGGGAGTATTTAACGGTATGGGGCTTCTATCCATTTCATGAGTCTGTTTTTCTTCATGCTTACCCTTGCGAGAAACAAGTTGAATTCTTAAGGGAATATTTAGGAATTGGAGATTATGTCCGAATTTTAAAAGTTTCCCAAATAGAAAGAGATCAACAATTTAGGGATTATTTTGGGGTAAAGTAATTCAAGAAAGAAAGTAACCCAGATTTGGACAAATTCATCCTCGAGGATTATTTTGTCTATCTTCTCAATTTTATTCCCCTAAAGTTTTTGCTGAATCTGTAGCAGGAGTATAGATATCCTGAATTAATTTGTTTTTATCAGGCGAGAAGTACCAGCGGTAGACTTCTTTGGCAATTGGAGCAGCCACATTGGACCCTTCACCTCCGGCTTCAACCAAAACAGTTAAGGCAATTTTTGGATCATCAGCCGGAGCATATGAAGTATACCAAGCGTGAGTTCGATTTTTGCTATCTCCAAATTCCGCAGTTCCGGTTTTGCCGGCTGTCTCAACCGGAAAGGTAAAAAAGGGCCAGGCTGTTCCACCTTCCTTCGGGACCAGCTCTAATCCTTTCTTTACTGCTTCAACATGCTGGGGTGGGACAAAATTTGAAATCAATATCTCCGGCTTAAATTGAGACACAACAGTATTATCTTTTGTAACCTTGAGTACCATCTGAGGTTTGTATAAAACACCGTCTGTTGCAATAAAAGAGGTTATACCTAAAATCTGAAGCGGGGTAGCCAAAACAAATCCCTGTCCAATCGACATATGCAGAGTATCTCCAGGATACCAACCTTGCCCATAGGTTTTTCTTTTCCAAGTATCGTCCGGCACCAAACCCTCAGCTTCACCGGGTAAGTCTATCCCTAACTTACTTCCGAGCTTTAATCTCTTAGACCAGTCAATCAACACATCTTCTCCAATAATCCTACTTATTTCATAGTAGTAGATATCATTTGACCTTTGGATAGCCTTTAACAAATTTACACTACCTTCTGTTTTTCCGTATTCATTAAAATACCAGTTTGAGAATTTGTAAGGCCCCAAAAAGAGCACTCCGTTATCCTGAAAAGTCGTATCAACTTTTATTTTATTTGAAGACAGCGCAGCCAGCGATGACACAATTTTATAAGTTGAACCGGGAGGATAAGTCCCCCCTATAACCCGGTTTAGGATGGGAGATTGCGGGTTTGAAAAGACATCATTTATCAAGTTTTCGTCCGCATCTTTAGTAAACAGATTGGGATCAAAAGAAGGAAAAGAGTAAAAGGCTAAGATCTGACCGTTATTTGGATCCATAGCAACAGCTGCACCACAACAGCTATCTGATTTATCCAGGATTTGACTAACCTGCTGATACAGTCTTTCCTGTAAAGGCGCATCAATTGTCAGATAGATATTGTGTCCCGGAATAGGAGGGTTTCTTCTTAAAGTTCGGAGCTTACGCCCAAAGGAGTCTACCTCAATAATCTCTCCGCCGTCTACCCCTTTCAGCAACTTTTCATATTGAGCCTCTATGCCGTACTGGCCTACCCGGTCTCCTAATCTATAACCTTTATAGTTTGGGCTTTTCAGCTGAGTTTCTGAAATCTCTCCTACATAACCTAAAACATGAGCCAGCCTTTCACCGGTTGGATAAGTGCGGACGTTATCTACCTCTAAGTCAACTGTCCTTTGATCATTTTTTACCTCTAACTCCAGTGCCTCTTCCCTGCTGATAAGTCTTGTCTTTTGGATATCTTTTTCAATTAATCTAAAAGCCGGAGAATTAGCAGCCAAGACTTTTCTATTCCGGTCAAAAATTACTCCTCTTGGGGCATGAATTACCTGAATTTGAATACGGTTTCCGTCTGCCAGTTGCCTATTCTCTTTGCCTTGAGCAATCTGTAAATGGAAAACTCTCACGGCCAGTATGAAAAATAAAATAAGACAAACTGCATGAAGGAATACCACCCTCCAGGGACTCTTTCCATATCTGCTGCTACTGTTTAAATCAAAATTAGGCAGCAGTAAATCTTTCCATTCAAACTCTTCCGGCCTTTGGAAGTGGCGGATACCATATTCCAATGTTTTTCTTTTGCGGACCATAGGCAGTAATCAGATTTTTAATCTAATATCTTTTCTCACGGTAAATCTTTCCTCCCAAAGTCTCACCAGGAAAAAAATAGGCAGAGAAATTATGCCCTCTATCAAAATATTTGGAAAAAGTTGCAAAGACTCACGAAGAAAAAAAGAGGAAGATATATGAAAGACAGTCAATAAAATAGTAGTCAAGGGAATAATCAAAAATAAATTGCCGGTAAATCTGGATCTAGACAGAACCTCTGCTATAGCAACAATAATCAAATATAAAATACTGTTTAACCCTAAGGGGACAAGGTTTAAATGCGAATTCAGTAAACCAAAGCCAAAAGCCAAAAAAAGATTGGCTTTATTCGAACTTCTAAAACTTCTGCAAATTAGAACGATTAACACAAGCTCCAAAGAAAGAATAGTTGACTGAATAAAAGAAGTAATAATTAAAACCAAAATTAAAGTTTTCATATTAAAAATTTATTCCTGAATCACATATACCAACTCCAAATCTCTCAAATCAAAATTAGACTGTACCTTAGCCTGTTTAAATACTTCATTTTCCCTTTCAAAAACCTGTGATACCCTACCTAAAATTAACCCCCTTGGCAAAAACCCCTCTGTTCCTTCGGTATAAACTAAATCACCTGGACTGATTTTTTCTTCCTGTAAAATTTTATCCATCAAAGACTCTATACCAAATTGCCCTGCTAATACCCCTTTTGCTTTTCCCAAAAGACCTTGAGAAAAAGCAGCTACTTTGGAATCCGGATCTGCCAGAAGTTGTATATTGGATGTTTCTTGGGAAATTTGAACTATTTTGCCTATAAAATTATCATTGAAAACAACAGCTTGTCCAACCTTTAGCCCCTGATTTAACCCTTTATCAATTTTTAAATACCTAGTGATTCCAATCGGGCGGGCAGGTACTAAATTATAGGTAGATGGATCCAGGAATTTTTCCTGAGACAGCTGACTTTGTGTTTCAGCTAAGTTTTTGCGAAGTCTGGCATTTTCCGATAAGACCTGTCCCAGTTGCTCTTTTAAAGCCTTGTTTTCCTGTGCAGAAGACCTAAAAGAGGTTATAAAATGTAACTGTCTTGCTATCTTCTTGTTTGTTTCGTAAAGACCAAAAGAGATAGGATTTGTTAAAAAAGACGCCAGCTGTTTGGGCAGACTCAAAAAATAAATAGAGTCCAACAGAATAATTAATAAGCTTAAGATAATTAGAATTATGAAAATTTTGAGGTTGGGAAGGGCTCTTATCATCGCGGAGACAATATATCACACCAGACTCTATCATTGCGAGCTTAAAGGTCGCTATGGTATATTTAAAACCGTGACATTTACAGATAAACTAAAAAACAAATGGGATGAGGAAAAGTTTGTCTGTGTTGGATTAGATTCTACTTCCCCCAATCTTTTTGAATTCAATAAAACTATCATTGATCAAACTTTCGATTTAGTTTGTGCCTATAAGTTAAACAGTGCCTTTTATGAAGCTCAAGGAGCTGCAGGTAGAGAAGCTTTAGCAGAAACGACTAAATACCTTAAAGAAAATCATCCAGAAATTGTTATCATTATTGATGCTAAAAGAGGCGATATTGAAAATACAAATGAGGGCTATGTTAAGGACATTTTTGATAATTTAGGAGCTGATGCTGCCACAGTCCATCCTTATTTAGGCAAGAAAGCTTTAACTCCATTTTTAGAGAGAATTGATAAAGGCATCATAGTATTAGTCAAAACTTCAAACGAAGGAGCCGGAGAGTTTCAGGATCTAAAAATAGATGGAAAACCTTTGTATCAGATTGTGGCTGAGCATATAAAAGCGGATTGGAATGAGTATGGCAATTGTGCTTTGGTAGTTGGAGCAACATATCCTGAAGATCTAAAAGTGGTTAGGGAAATTGTTGGTGATATGCCTATTTTGGTTCCGGGGATCGGAGCACAAAATGGAGATTTGGAAAAAACTTTAATAAACGGATTAGACAGCAACAAGCAAGGACTAATAATCTCCTCATCAAGAGCAATTATTAATTCATCAAACCCAAGAGAGGCCACTTTAAAATTACATCAGGATATAGTATCTTTTTTAAACAATGGACAGATCTGAAACAGTTGCTAAATTACTTCTTGAGTTAAATGCTGTAACATTAAATGTTAATAACCCCTATAAATACGCCTCCGGACTTTTATCTCCCGTGTACATAGACTGCAGGGTTTTGATGGCCTATCCTGAAAAACGAAGACTAATTAGAGATTTATTAATAGAAGCAATTGAAGAATCTGGTGTATCTTTTGAGATTGTGGCTGGAACAGCCACAGCTGGAATTCCTCATGCGGCTTGGATTGCTGATAAGTTAAATTTACCAATGGTTTATGTCAGAGGAAAAGCTAAAGATCATGGTAAAGAAAATTTAATGGAAGGCATAGTTGAAAAAGGTCAAAAGGTGATTGTAATTGAGGATCTAATTTCTACCGGAGAAAGCGCCATAAACAGTGTAAAGGCTATAAGAAATGCCGGGGGTGAAATTTCTCATGTTTTCTCCATCATTACATATGGACTTAAAAAAGCAGAACAAAACCTAAAAGACGATAACCTGACACTTACATCTCTTACAACTTTTCAGGAAGTAGTCAGTCAAGCTGAAAAGTTAAATTATATTGAAAAAGATGACACAAAAGTGATCCTAGATTGGATTTCTGATCCTGATTCCTGGGGTATGAAGGTAGCCAATGGTTAAACTACCAGGCTTAATTGATACACATGTTCATTTAAGAGAACCAGGTGCCACTCAAAAAGAAGATTTCCAAACCGGTACTAAAGCAGCTATTGCAGGCGGGTATACCCAAGTTTTCGATATGCCCAATAATCCTGAGCCAACTGTAACTCCAGAGGCTTTGGATAAAAAAATCTCTTTGGCAACTGGAAAAATATACTCTGATGTGGGGTTCCATTTTGGGGCAACTGCAGATTCTATCCAATATTTTGAGCAAGTTAAGGATAAAGTTTTTGGGTTGAAAGTCTATATGAATCATACAACCGGCACTTTGCTTATTGAGGACAAAATAATCCTCAAGGAGATTTTTGTCAATTGGCCGAAGAACAAGGTGCTAATGATTCATGCCGAAGGCCCCACTTTAGAAAAAGCTATTCGCTTAGCTAGACAATTTAGCAACAAGTTGCACGTTTGTCATGTCAGTTTAGCAGAAGAAATAAGATTGATAAGACAAGCTAAAAAGCAAGGATTGGGTATCAGTTGTGAGGTATCCGCTCATCACCTTTTTCTAACTGATGAAGACGCCAAAAGGTTAGGTCCTTTTGGAATAATGCGTCCCCCTCTTCCCACCAAAGCAAATCAGGAGATTTTATGGAAAGCTGTTACAGATGGCACTATCGACACCATTGCCTCTGACCATGCTCCACATACCAAGGAAGAAAAATTAAATTCTGCCCCGCCTCCAAACGGTGTACCAGGTTTGGAAACCACCCTGCCACTGCTTTTAACAGCAGTTTCAGAAGGCAGATTGACCATAGAAAGATTAATCGAATTAACAAGCACCAATCCCAGAAGAATTTTTAACATTCCGGAACAACCGGACACTTTTGTAGAAGTTGATTTAACTGTATCCTATACTTTACCTCCTGTACCCTTATATACCAAATGTGCCTGGACCCCTTTTAAGGACAAGCAGGTTAAGGGTAAAATTATAAGGGTAGTTTTAAGAGGAAATTTGGTGTATGATAAGGGACAAGTTTTAGAATCAACCAAAGGTTCTGTAATGATTCCTGGGAAATGAAAACACAACTACCAGACCCAAAAGAATTTATTGATCCCAACCAACCTCCTCTTATATATGAAATTGAAAAGAGTTGGGAAAAGGTAATTCAAAATCCTCCTGTTTGGTTATCAAATAAATTTCCGCCAATTCCTGCTGAAAAAAAATATAAATTCTTAGGTTTTGATCTTGTATCCCCAATTGCCATTGCTGCAGGACCGGCCTCCGGGAAAATTTGGACAGACTTTTATTTCAAGATGGGATATGGGATGGTGATGCAAAAAACCAGAAGAACAGTTCCCAGAACCTCTAATAAAGAACCAAATATTGCAATTGTTTTAAAAGGTGAACCAGTTGAAACAGGTGGACTAGGAGAAACTTTATCCGCCACTAAAAACCCCAAGGACTTCGAAAAATTCAAGAGTATGACTAACTCTTTTGGGAACCCTTCTTCTGATATTTTAACCTGGGCTAAAGAGTTACCTGAACAAAGGCTGGTTATGCAGCCAGGCCAAATATTAGGTTGCTCAGTGACAGCAACAACTCCTGGAGAAGGTGAAGGATGTATAGCGCTTTTAGGAAATGACGCAACAGATGCACAAATAGTTGAAACTGCTTCCGATTTATTAGTAGGTGCAACAGCAGCGAGTTTAGGAGGCGCAGATGTCATTGAACTGAATTTAGCTTGCCCAAATGTGACTGAAAACCCCCAGGAAGGTGAAATGTTTCAAAATATAAAATTAGTAAGGTATGTTTTTTCAGAATTTAAAAGAAGGTTTCCGAAAGTTCCTGTAGGCATGAAATTTGGAGTTTATTCTTCTAAAGAACAAATGAAGAAGGTTTTTGCAGAAGCCGGAGATAATTTGGATTATGTCTCCGGAATTAATGCCTTAAAGATGACGGTTTTAGCAGAAGATGGCAGCGAGATTTTACCGGGCAGGAAAACTTCCGGAGTTTGTGGAATAGCTGATCAGACAATTGCTTTAGAATCTATCAAATGGGCAGCTGAAATAAGAGAAGAGGAAGAATTAAAGTATGAAATTCTAGGTGGTGGTGGAATTATAGA
>CAYSNN010000015.1:15400-16178 GCA_964432475.1 uncultured Gammaproteobacteria bacterium | reverse complement strand
AACATCCTCTCCACCAGCAAACATAAGGCTGTCTTTAAACCAAATTAAAATAATAATAAGACAGACGAAAAATACAGTTGCAATCGGAAAAATCTTGTTTTTAAAATATTGTTTAAAAGACATTTTTAGATCTTGATAAGATTATGTTTTCCTCTAAACCAATATGGGTTAGGGATAATGGAATTAATAATCTGTAATTCTGGAAACCTGTAATCCATCAATTCTGAAATAGAAACTATCTTCTTTTGGAAATACAAAGTCATTGGTATTACCCATATATTTTTTACTAACCTTTCCGTCTGTAATCAGCGAAGTAAAATCAGTCAGGCTATCCACGGCAACCGGTAATCTAGCATATACATCATTTGTATCAGATACCCAGATTTTATAAATATAACCCATATGGTATCCAAAACCAAAAGATACAGTATCGTGTACAATCGCCCCAATATTCGTATCAAAAAAAACAACCGGAGTATGATTTTCAAAATCATAATTATTAAAATAAGGAGTTATTCGTTGCCAAATTATATTCGTAGTATCTTGATTATGGCGGAAGTATAATTCATTGATTTCCGATTTTAAAGACAAAAAAAACAATATTATAAATAATATTGTTATGCAGAAATAAATTGAACTAAATCTAAAACACATTCTATTTCCATTTCATATATTCTTTCCGTTTGAATAGTAATAAAATAATTAAATCTCCGCACTCCTTTATTATATAAATAAAAATGCAGGTCAATGAAGCCCTTTTCATCTTTATTCGGAATCC
>CAYSNN010000015.1:311-15390 GCA_964432475.1 uncultured Gammaproteobacteria bacterium | reverse complement strand
GAAATAAATTGAACTAAATCTAAAAAGTGAAAATAATTTTTCCTTCGATCCCAGGGAGATATTTTGATTGAATGAAAAAGCTATTATTATTGGTAGTGATAGGGCTGAGTAAATAAAATATCTATGAATCGGGTCTATACCCAAGGTTCCTGCCAGAAGAGGCGCAATAAGAAAACAGATACTTAACAAAAATGGCAAGCTGGTATTTAAAGCTTCAGATATTTTCTTATTTAATAATTCAATTATAAATGCGGATATTATAAAGAGGATGAAATAAATACCCACAAGAGCAAACATTCTATCATTTGAGATTTGTAAAAAAGACCTAAAGAAAACGGGGATTACAGGAATATGGAGAGCTAAAGTAAATAGCAGGTATCTTTTAGTAAATAAATATTTTTTCCAAAGCAATAAAGTTGCAATTAATAATCCAAGATAATAATAGGTTAGCTTTGGTAATAATGTTGCGCCGACAGCTCCTAAAAGTTTTTCTACCGGTTGTGGCGGGATATTGATTCCGGCAGTAAACATTCGTGTAAATATAAAAAATAATGCCAACGAACAAAATAAAGAAACAATAACTCTTTTTTTATTTACCGTTTTACCAAAGACATACTGGAAAATTAATAAAAATAGAATTGTCAATATTATACCAGGAGCTCTAATAGGATTAATGTAAATTGAGATTGTAAAGGTAGCCAAAAAAAATAAAATATTTTTCCAGGATTTAAGGGTATAAATAGAGTCAATACAAAGCAAAAAGAATGCAATAGATATATAAGATGTAAAGTTTTTTACCCAATCAGTTGTTTGTAGGCCAACAGGTGTTATTAAGAAAAAAAGTGCTCCCAAAAATGCTGCTTTCTTAGAACACTCTCTTTTTCTTAAGAAATAAAATAGGGTTAACGCAGCAAAGAATCTGGTAATAAATGAGAAAATATAAACAGCTTTTCCATCATAACCAAAGAATTCAGTAAGAAGATACATTATAAGTGCTCCAGTCAGGTATCCCGGACCAACAGTCTGATTTACCTTAGAGATCCAATCCCCTCCAGTTGTTAATGAATTTTTTACCGCCCAAAGGACTTGCCATTCATCCCCGAAAAGAGCAAGGTGAAAAGTTTTACTAAAAGCAAAAATTCCTATAATGAGCAATATAAATATATAAATGATGGAAGAAAAAGATATAAGCCGATTTGTTACTGACATGAAACCATTTTACTAAGTAGTATATGAAACATCAATCAGTGAAAAGAAAAGCAAAAATCACATTTGTAAAAGTTTGGTCATTTCTACATTAATGTATATGGGATCTTTATAGTTTCTTTTATATCTCCCCTTCTTGAAATTATAATATATTTCTTCCAACCCCTTTTTTATATCAATTGTTGCCTGAAATCCTAGTAATTTTTTTATCTTTTTGAAAGATACTCTATAGTTTCTTGCATCGTTTGCGTCATTATTCGTAATAATTTCTATAGGTTTTCCATTTCTATCCTTTTTAATAATATTTGCAACAAGAAGGGCAAGATCTCCAATTGTGATATTCAAATTATCATCACCTACATTTATTATTTGTCTGCTTACTTCTTTTTCTGTTTTTTCTAAGACTTTTACAATCGCTCTGGCTATATCTTGGGGGTGGATAAAAGGTCTCCATTGAGCACTTCCTGTAACAGTAATAACTCCATTATTATAGGCTTGAGCCACAAACAGATTGGCAACTAAATCAAATCTTTGTCTTCGTGAATCACCAAATACTGTTGCAAACCGTAAAATAGTTGGATGAAAATCTTTAGTATTATCACTTAGAATTTCCTTCTCAGAATCAATCTTGGTCTGCGCATAAAGCGATACTGCATTCAATTTACCTTCTTCATCCATCAATTCATCGGAAGCACCATATACTGAACAGCTTGATGAGAAAATAAATCTTGGCACTTTAGCATCCTTTGATAATTCCTTAACTATTCTGGTAGAAACAATATTCATTTGAATTGTCAATTCTTTGTTAACAATACAAGCAGGATCGCCTACTAATCCGGCAAGATGAATAACTGCATCCACTCCATTCAATGATTCTCTTAATTTTTGCCACTCTCCAATCTCTCCTTTAATAATTACTAGATTTTTATTCTTCTTAAGGTCTGAAATAGCACTTTCCCCGAATATGAACTGATCAAAAATACGAACACTATAACCTTCTTTTAAAAGCATCTCTGTGACATGGGTACCGATATATCCACCTCCGCCGGTTATTAAAATTGTTTTTTTATAATTTGATTTCATCTTCTCTGTATGGATGATCCACGGGAATATGATAATCTTCCTTCTTGTGTCCTTTTAATTTACCTGATAGTAACCGCTCTTTAAGGTCTTCAGCAATTCTTAAAGATGACTTTCCGTCACCTAAATTATGTTCCCACTGTTTCCCAATTAAGCTTTCCAATTTGTGGTAAATAATATCACTAGGGTATGCAGTATCATTACTAGGATCAAATTTTACACAACCTTCAGCATCATAAACTTGAGGTCTTTCAGTTGATTTTCTCATCTGTACACAGGGAATTTGTAGAATAGATGCTTCCTCAACTACGGTTCCCGAGTCTGTCAGAATTCCCCTGGAATTAACCATTAGAGTAAGGAGTTCTTTGTATCCTATCGGATCAGACATAATAACATTTTCAGGGAGACTCACTCCTGCTTCTTTTATAACTTTTTGTGTTCTATAGCTTGCAGGAAAATAAACTTTAAACGGAGAATTTGATAAAAGATTTATTACTGCATTAAATGATTCCTCCTCGTGTACATTTTCCCGTCTATGCCAGGTCAGCACATAATAATTATTTTTTTTTATTCCCCTATCTTTAAAGAAATCATCTATTGCCATCTTTTTAAATTCCTCCTTTTTCTCAAAGTAAAACTTAGTCAGTATATCTACAATAGGATTACCTACAACAACAATATTATTTGGATTAATACCTTCTCTAACTGCTTGTTCTTTATACTCATTAAAATAAACATAAATAAGATCTGCTAAATGATCGATTACTGTCCTATATTTTTCTTCAGGCATTCTCCAGTCATAAGACCTCATACCACCCTCGATATGAACTATAGGAATATTTAATTGAGCAGCTGCGATGCAACTAATTACAGTATTGGTATCACCAAGAAAAACTACTGCATCCGGCCTAATTTTTTCTAAAACTTTATATAGTTTTGCTATTATGCTTGAGACTATTTCCGCATCCGTTTCGCCTGTTCCTCCCAATTCAATCGCGGGAAGATCGGCTTCCAATTCTCTCAAAAAAATCCCCTTTAAATTATCCGAGTAGTGTTGTCCTGACCATATAAATACAGTTTCTATCTCTTTATATGACTTTAAATATTTCAATATTAAAGAGGCTCTGATAATGTCGGGTCTAATTCCTAAAACAAATGTTATCTTCCTCTTACTCATTTCTAGACCCCTCCACATACTCTCTCAATTTTTTTAGTTCAATTTCTAAATTAGATTTTTTAATCAGGGAGGATAAAATAGCATATTTAGTAGAAAGAGTTCTATTGACCGGAGGTGCAGGTGTATCTGTTGACGAGATAATAATCTTTTTATTAAATATTTTTGCAAAAAGTCCCAAAAGCTCAAATTTTGTAACAGAGTTATTCGGGACAAAATGATGGGTATGATTAATTCTTATTAACTCATCAGATTTATTCTCTTTTATTATTTTTAAAACCAATTGTGAAAACTGTAGTGTTGTAACACCATTCCATTTATGGTGCGCAAAGCCCTTAATTTTATCCCCTTCTTCTAATGATAAAAACCATTCAAGTAAGTTAATTTTTTTTTCTTTCTCAGGACCGATTATAGAACATCTTATATTTAAAAAATTTCCGTAGAAAACTTCGCCCAAGCTTTTTGTCATTCCGTAAACATCTATCGGATCATGAATTGAATCTTCATCATAATTACCGGACCTTCCTGAAAAAACACAATCAGTTGCAATTTGTATAATCTTAGTGCTGGATCCGTCATAAAATTTTGCCAATTTATGGGGAAATAATGCGTTAATCCTTATTGCCTTTATTACCCCCTCAGGATCAGTGTCCTTGCAGTAAGGCTTAATTATGCCGATACAGTTGATTACGTAGTCAAAATTCTTGAATTTGGAAAATCTTGAGGGGTCTTTTAAGAATTCTTCCGCATCAAATTCATTTCTTCCAAGTCCGGTTACATTAAGAGAAACATCTTTAGTAAGATAATTAAAAACCATTGACCCCAGCATCCCATTTTTACCAAGAACTAATACTTTAATCATTTCCCCAAACTTCCTTTCCCCAATAATCCGGAGGAAATCTAAAGTCATCATCCATAGATTCTTCAAGAGTTGACGTGGAGAAAAAGACAACTTTTGTATTAGGTGCCAGGGCTTTAAAACCATTGGCATATGATGAAGGTATATATATAATTTGGGGATTACCGGCTTTTAAAACAAATCTCTCAACCTTATTTTCTTTGGATGGATTCTTTACATTATCTAAGAAAACAGTACAAAGAAGAATTGCACCGGACACAACATACACATACTTTGCTTCTTTCATATGCCCATGAAATGCTCTGATAATTTTTGTATCTGTATTCTCAATCTGATAGAATCTTTTAATTCCTTTAAAGTTAAATCCGTTGATAAATTTGACTGTCCCTCTTTCATCTTTAGAGATTGCACCTGTAATTGTCTTAACTCTCTTCATTTTTTATAAATTTTCCTGCATAAATATACTTTCGCTGTTCTGCCAGGATATGTTTTGCTGTGAATCATTTCTGATGATATTATTTTAAAATATTTTGAAATTATTTTCTCCCATTCCGGGTAGGATTTTATGGAAATATGAACTTTTATTTTTTCTACAATATCCTCATGGCTTGCAGCAGAAATAATCAAATAGTTATTCGATATCCGGTGTAATTCTTTCAAGGAATCTAAAATTAATACTCCCGGAATATGCTCTAATACATCCAAACAAAAAACTACGTCAAAAAGATTATCTGCGTAGGGGATATTATCGCAAGTACCATAAATTACAAACGGGGATTTTTTCGAATTAACGATAAACCTGGAAGGCTCCAATCCAAAAACCTGTAATTTTCTCTTTTGCAGCATTTCAAAAAAAATGCATCTGCCGCAACCAATATCAGCAACTAACTTTACTTTGCCGCATTTGTCTAAAAGTTTTTCAGCTATAGCATATCTTGGGTGATTTTTGTTAGCGTTATATAAAACGTTATTTTTAAAAAGATAATCATACTTTTTTATCTCTTTTTCTAAAATACGATTCTTTTTATTTGGATTACTAGTCATATTTATTGATGTATAACTCTTTCTACATTGGGTTTTAAAATATTACCACAATCAAAATCTTGTATAAATTTTAAAACATTTTCCCGATATTCTTTAAATAATTGTTTATTTGCGAGTAACTTAACTATTGCATTTACGACGCTAGCTACATTATATTGAACTACTATACCGCATTTGCCTTCAATAATCTTCTTGCTGTAAGAAATGGCTTCTGTGGTTATAACAGGCATACCCATCAGCATATAATCTTTTAGTTTTCCCGGATCAGCGTTTTTAATTTTTTCATCGACGATATTGGTATTAAATGTAGCAACTCCCAGAGCAGAATCTGATAATATTTCCTCCAGTTTACTCCTATCGGTTATCCAGCCGTGAAATATTACACTTTTAGAAATACCTAAATCTTTGACGAGCTTTTCCAGATATTCTTTTTCCTCTCCGCCTCCTAAGATCTCAAATCTTACACCGGGAATCCTTTTGAGGATATGCGGCATTGCTTTAATAATTAAATCTATACCCATATAATCAAAAAGCGAACCCCTGTACACAATTTTTTTCCTGTTAATTTTTGATAACGGTAAACGTTTAACTTTATAAAACCAAATGCAATTTGGAACCGTATATTGCCTGTTAAACGCTTTTGGATCCATCCCCATCTTTTTATCTCTGGCTTGAACCATTACGGAAGAAGCATTCCAGGTTTCATCTGCAAATTTTACGCAAAATTTATCAATCTGAAAATAGAGCCAGTTGAAAAAAGTATTTTCAAACCTTTTAGGAAAATAATCTATTGATTGATAGACGACTTTTCTTACGATACCTAAATTTTTAAGAATGATTCCCACAACAGGATTCAAATTGCCGCAGCCAAAATAAACATCAAATTTTCTTCTAACCTTTAAGCACCAGAATAGTGTGCAAAAAATATCCTTTATATAATGCAGCGACCAAAATAGTTTCAAATATGGCGTATTTTCTGACTGGCTTAATTTATTGTCTTCAAAAAAGTAGTATCCTGAAGATGTTTGATAACCTTCTTTCTGGTTTGACTGCGGATGATATATGTATAGGAGATCGGCAGAATAATTTTCCAGTAAAAAAGTCTTTAAATTCTGAGTTATGGGATTTGGAAAACTTTCATAAGTCACAATACAAAAATTATGTTTCATATTCAAAGAATAGATTCACTTGCGCAAGACCAATTTTGTGGGATAATAATACCATGAATTACCTAAAATATTTTGAAGGGAAAAAAATTGTCGTTGCCGGAGGAAATGGTTTTTTTGGATCACATATCATTGATAAGCTCCAAAAAGTAAAATGTAAAATTTTCGTCCCAAGAACTAAGGAAGGAATTGATTTTCGAAGGTATAAAGACTGCATCTCATATTTTTCTAAAACTGAACCGGATATAGTGATTAATTGTGCTGCCAACTCGGGGGGTATTGCTTACCATGCCGGTAAACAGGCAGACTTATTTTTAGAAAATATGTTAATGGGTATATATCTAATGCAAGCCTCTGTGCAGGCAGATGTAAAAAAGTTTGTAAATATTGTAGCAGGATGTTCTTATCCGGGATATGCTGAGAATGAAGAAATGAATGAAGATGAATATTGGAAAGGCGAACTTCATGAGAGTATTTTTAGTTTCGGTTTTCCCAGGAAAGCCACGACTGTTTATGGGTTGGCACTTAAAAAGCAGTTTAATTTCAATTCAATCCATCTAATTATGGCTAATATGTTTGGCCCCGGAGAGCATTTTAATCCCCAGCAGAGTAAAGCACTTGCAGGCCTTATCAAAAAAATTTATGAGGCAAAAAAGAATAATATACCCACAGTTGAGGTATGGGGAACAGGTAAACCTACAAGAGATTGGCTATATGTAAAAGATGGTGCAGAAGCAATTTTAAGGGCTACAGCTTTTTATGATGATGTTGCTCCCCTAAATATTGCTACAGGAGTTGGAATTTCTGTTGCTGAACTGGCTGAAACGATTAAAAAAGTAGTCGGTTATAAAGGTAAACTTGTATATAATACCAAAAAGCCGGATGGTGCACTGCATAAAACATTTGGAATTAAAAGGATGAAATCAGTTATTCACTGGGTGCCTTCAACACCCATAAAACAGGGAATTCGGGAAACTGTTGTGTGGTTTGATAAAAACTACAAAAGCGCCATTTCCTATTAACTACCTTGAAGACTTTAGCAATTATCGGAAGTAACGGTATGTTGGGATCGGATCTAGTCCGATATCTTAAAAAAGAGTTTATAATAACCTCCATTAACAGGAATAACTATCAAACTTACATTGGGAAATCTTTTGATATTGTCATAAACGCCAATGGTAATAGTAAGCGTTTCTGGGCAAACCAAAATCCTCAGGATGATTTTATTGCCTCCACTGTCTCGGTCTATAATAGTATTTTCGATTTTCCCTGCAATATATATATTTACATTTCATCCCCTGATATCTATGAAAATCATGCAGGCCCAGAAGATACAAGAGAAGAAGAAGAAATTAAACCTGAAAATCTAAGTATTTATGGATTCCATAAATACTTAAGTGAATTGATAGTAAAAAGATATAAGAAGAGATTTTTAATTTTACGATCGTCAATGATGCTTGGTAAAAATCTAAAGAAGGGTCCTTTTTATGATCTTGCAAAAAACAACCCGTTATTTATTAGTTTGGATTCTAAATTGCAACTTATCACTACTCAAGCTATTGCAGAAATAATTAAAACTTTATTAGACAAAATGGTAACAAAAGCTGTCTTAAATATAGGTGGAATAGGTATATTTTCTTGTACTAAGATAGCACAATTTACTGATAAAAAAATCCAGGTATCGCCAGATGGGGAAACACAGATTTACGAAATGAATGTAAATAAATTAAAAAATCTTTATCCAGACCTTAAAACCTCTGAAGAATACCTACGAGAATTTCTAAAATCATACGTGATATAATCGTGTAAGATGAGCAAAAAAGATTATCAACTGACTAATAAAATTATTCGTACTTGGTCTACATATATTCCGGAAAAAGCCATTACGGAAATTGCAAAAACGCTAGGGTCAAAGTGGATAAATACCGGTAAAAAAGAGGCTGAATTGAGAAAAAAAGCATGTCTGAAATGGAAATTTCCTTATTGTGTTGCTGTTAACAGCTGTACTTCTGCACTTCGTGCTTCTCTTGCAGTACTTGGGGTAGGAGCAGGAGATGAGGTTATCAGTACCCCATTTACCTTTATCGCCACCAATACTGCAATTCTGGAACAAGGGGCAACTCCTGTTTTTGCAGATATTAAATATGAAGACCTTAATATTGATTCTGTCTGTATCGAGAAAAAAATTACCCCAAAAACAAAAGCAATTATAGTAGTCCACTACGGTGGGAATCCTGTAGATCTGGATGAAATTAGAGCAATAGGTAAAAGGCATAGTCTTCCAATAATAGAAGACGCTGCCCATTCTTTAGGTAGTAAATATAAAGGAAAATTTATAGGTGCGACTGGGGATACTGTATGTTTTTCCCTTCAAGTGGTGAAAATTATTAATTCTGGTGATGGTGGTTTGATTGCCACCTCCCGAAGAAATTTATATAAAAAGTTTAAAAAAATAATTTGGTACGGAATAGATAGAGAAGCAAAAAAGACAAATCTTCTGAACCCTTTTCCTGAAAATTTTAAAGGAGATATTCTTGGCTTTAAATATAACATGAATGATATTATTGCTACTTTAGCCTCTGTGGGGGTTGATCATTTTGATGAAGTTGCTGAAAAAAGAAAACATATTGGAGAAAGATACAGAAAAGAACTTTCAAATTGTACCAAAATAAAACTTATGAAATATTACGATGACAGAGAACCGAATTATCAAATATTCCCTATTCATGTTGAGGATCGTCTTAATTTCGCAAAGCATTTAATAAAATATAACATTATGGTAAATATCAATAACCGCCGCAATGATATTTACCCAATGTTTGGCGGACTCCGGAATGATCTTCCTATGACTGCGCGGGCCGATGCTGATGTGGTATTACTTCCAATGCATGCTGATCTTACTGACGAAGATGTGAGTTTTATTATTAAAAAGGTTCAAGATATTGCACGTTAAATCACTTCTTTAGAGATGGCATGAATTATTTCGGTATAATTCTATTAAATTATGAAATCAGCCTGGATTGATATATTATGTGATCCGGTAGATGGGACAAAACTTAAACTGGTTAATCCAGTTATCAAAAAGGGGCATATTGTGAGTGGGAAATTATTAGGGGGCTCGGGAAATAGTTATCTTATAAAAGAAGGTATACCAATTTTATTGCCTCATGGTACACAGTCTTTAGACTCCGTTAAAAGTTTTGCTTTTGAATGGAATGAGTGGGGTTATCTTTTTGCCAAAAAAAATTGGTTAAAAAACAATATTAAACCCCTTTTGGATAAAGAATCGGAATTCAAAGATAAGATTATAGTTGATGCGGGAGCAGGGTCCGGAGCTCAATCCCGTTGGATGGCTGAGGCAGGCGCTAAGCTAGTGGTTTCTTTAGAATTATCGAATACTATATTCAACCGCCACAAAGAAACGATTGCGGGCTTTGAGGATATTATCTTTCCTATCCAATGTGATATATCCTGCCTTCCGATAACTATCAAGCCTGATATATTATATTGTGTCAATGTTTTACAACATACTAAGGACCCCAAGAAAACCTTTGAAAAATTATCATCTTTAATGTATAGAAAAAGTATATTTTTATTTAATGTGTATAATAAAGAAGGTTTTTTAGGATCAAAAACGGTTCAGGTATTACGACAAGTTACCAAATGGTTGCCGTTTAGAATTTGGAAATGGTTTTCCTTCCTTATAGCTTTCGGAATTTTTACTTTAGATAAAATAGCTCCCTGGGTAATTAAATCAAAATATGGTAATGTTCATTTCTCAAACGATTTTCAGGAATTATGGCTGCAAATCTATGATGCCTTTGGTGCACACTATTACCAGCTCCCGCTTACTCAAAAAGAGCAACTTTATCTGTTTAAAAAAGCTGGAATGAGGGTTAAAGCAAAGAGTGATTTTGGCTATCTTCTTGTAAAAAACTAATGAATATATTAATAAAGCCTGATCCAAGTCCCAGATATCGAAGAAATGGAGTTTTTGAGATTGATAATGGTGACAATGTTTTTTTTGGCTTTAAGAAAAAATTAGAAAAGCTTGGTATTACAATTAATACGCTTGATGTGGGGAGTAAGGAAAAAGTAGATTGGATAATATTTTGCGATATGCCGCTACCTTGGCATATAAGTTACATCATCTTATTACTTTTAAATAGAAGCAAAAGTATACTTTTCTGTTTAGAATCTCCGGTAATAAGTCCGTTGGGACAAAGAAAATTCTTTCATAAATTCTTCCACTTGGTATATACATGGAATGATAAATTGGTTGATAATAGAAAGATTAGAAAATTTTACGACCCAGTTTTGAATACTAATTTGAATTTTACCGAGGTTCCTTACAAAAAAAAGAGAATGCTTTGTGTAATAAACAGTAATATATCTACGCCTTTTCCACTTGTTTTATTAAGTCCTTTTAAAAAAGTGCTTTATCCTGAAAGATTAAAAGCAATAAATTTTTTTGAAACAGAGATCCCTAAGGAATTTAGCCTGTATGGACGGGGGTGGAATGCTCCCATGAAATTTAGCATTAAAGAAGAATTATTTGGCTATAAAACATATATAAGTTTTAAGGGTGCAATACCAAGAAATCTAAATTCTAAATTAAAAATTCTTTCAAAGTATAAATTTAATCTATGCTTTGAAAACTGTATTGCCGATGGATATATTTCAGAAAAAATAATAGATTGTTTTAAAGCACACACGGTGCCTATCTATTTAGGAGCTCCAAATATAGAAAAATATATTCCTAAAAATTGTTTCATTGATTTTAGGGAGTTTGAAGATTATCCTGCCTTGTTGGACTTTTTAAATAATATGGATGAAAAAACTTATAAAAAGTATATCGAGAATGGTAAAGAACTTTTAAAGTCAAAGAAATTTTTGGATACCTGGTTTGAAGACGGATTTCTGAAAACCCTCCTAGAAGCTATATCCTATAATACAGAATATAGGAGACTTAATTGAATTATCAATTTGATGTTGTGATTGTGGGATCAGGTCCGGCAGGAGTAGCTGCTGCCTATCCATTAGTTGAAGCGGGATTGAAGGTTGCGGTTATAGACGGAGGATTAGATAGTAAAAAGAAAGATAAAAAGTTGGAAGATTTCTCGTGTATTAACCTTTCAGAAATGAGTAATGTGTATGAATTGTTTGAGGAGAACAGCTATGTATTTAATAAGACTTACCGACTGCTAAAGATTAAAAGTAATATAGAAATAATTCAAAGTCTAGCTAAAGGTGGTTTATCGGAAGTTTGGCACGGAATCAGTGATTTTTTGACACCATCGGAACTTAAAAGGATAGGACTACACCCGGATGAGATTCAAAATGAATATCAGGAAGTAGCAAAGCTTATAAAACTTAAGGATCGGCTTCCGCTTGATCTTCATAGTAAGTTAATCCTGCAAACTGCTAAAAATAAAAAAAACCAAAAAAGTACGGTTTATTATTTACCTTCTGCCTCCGCATATCACAGCAGCTTATCTGTTGATGATCTAAAACGATTTAAGAATTTTACTTATATACCGAATAAGCTTGTACTTAAAGTAAAAGACAAACTTGAGTATGTGGAAATACAAGGTGTTTCAATTAATACAATGCTGGAATTTACAACAACTGCACGTTTTTTGATTCTTGCTGCCGGTTCGATTAATACAACCAGAATATTACTTAAAAGCCTGGGGTTGTATAATTATAAAACTACCTTTTTAACAAAAGCGCATTTCGTAATTGCCTGCTTGCATTTAAAAACTTTGATTAGAAAACCCGATTTTAGAAAAGTTATAATCGGCCAGCTGGCTTTGTCCAGTAACGAAAACGATCAGGGTTTAAGTGCATTTTTTATCCAGCTTTTTCGTTTTAATCCTTTAGCTATCCGCAAAGCAGTTAGATACATACCGTTACCGAAACCGGTAGCGTCAGCTCTATTGTCATTTCTTGCGCCATTTTTAGTTTTGGCTGATATCCGTCTTCCCGCATTTGAATCCAAAAATAGATTTTGTATGTTAAAAAAAGAATCTGATGGAAAAGATGTTCTGGAAATTTATTTTAAGGAAACAAAAAAAGAGTTAAAAAGTCACAAAAAAGAATTTAAAAAAATTAAGCAACAGCTAAGAATTTTAGGCTTGCTTCCTTTAAAGACCGGCAGTGATTATATTACAGCTCATTATGCCGGAGGAGTGCCTTTTCAGACTTACCCGGGAAAGATATCAGCGGACTTAAGTGGCAAGCTTCATCAGGCAGACAGGATATATGTTGCCGATTCTGCAACATGGCGGGCTCTTCCCGGTAAATCGATTACCCTAACAATTATGGCAAATGCACACAGAATTGGTAAAAACGTGTTGAGGGTCTTTAAAAAGACTTATTATTAAACCAGTCAACAAAATTCTTTATTCCATCCTTCAAGCTGGTTTTAGGTTGGTATTTAAGTAATTTTTTAGCCTTTCTTATATCTGCGAAAGTAATTGAAACATCCCCGGCTTGCTCGGGAAGTTTATTTATCTTAGCCTTCTTTACTAATACTCTTTCGAGTAATTGTATGAGCTCAAAAAGTTCAACCGGTTTATTATTTCCTAAATTAATGATCTCGTACCCTGAGCCTGAATAATTTAAAGAGCTAATAATGCCGGAAACGATATCGTCAATATATGTGTAATCTCTTTTTGTTTTGCCATTGCCATAGACGCTGATTGGTTTATCTTCCAAAATGGATTTTGTAAATTTATGAATTACTAAATCCGGTCTTTGCCGGGGACCATACACGGAAAAAAATCTAAGACCAATAAATTGAATTCCGTACAAATGAGAATAAACGTTGCCCAGTAATTCTCCTGAAATCTTCGTGGATGCATATGGGCTAATAGGCTTTAATACATAATCATCTTCGCTCCAGGGTGTATGTGAATTAACTCCATATACACTGCTGGATGAGCCAAAAATAAATTGTTTACATCTTACTTCTTTTGCAAGTTCCAATAGATTCTGTGTCCCATTTATATTTACCTCAGTATAAAGTATTGGTTCTTTTAAACTTGGTTTAACGCCAACTTTGGCTGCCAAATGGATTATTGCGTCAAAGTTACCAGTTAATTTTGATTTTATATCTTTGTAGTTGCAGATATCAACCTGAACCAGTTTGTAATTGGGTTTTTTAAGGTGGGAATTAATATTATTTTTTTTAATTTGTGGGTTATAGAAGGGGTCAAAGTTATCCAAGCAGGTAATTATGTTGTTTGAATCTCTAATTAAAACATCAATAAGGCTGCTTCCGATAAAGCCCGCACCCCCAGTTACTAATATATTTCTTTTTTTCATATAATACTTATTTATAATACTTATTCATCCAAAGAGCTAATACTAGTAATGCAAAAATATTATTGTCATAATTTAAGTTTTCATAAAAATAATTATTTAAATAAAGTTTGAGTGCTTCCTTTTTAAATATCCTTCCGTTTATTTGTGATGACATAATTGTGTTATATAGGTATTTTTTTAAGGGGCCTTTAAACCATTTGTTTTGCGGGATATTAAATCCATGTTTTTGCCTGAATATTATTTTTTTGGGTAAAAGATTATTTTTATATGTAATATCTTTTAATATCTTCTTTTTTGTAAGGAATTTAATTTTTAGATCCGAGGGCATTGCAGCAATTTTCTCCATTAATAAATGATCTAAAAAGGGGGAACGCAGTTCCAGGCCGTAAGCCATTGAAGCACTATCGCTTTTGTACAATAAATCATCAGGTAAGTATGAATTGATATCGATTTTTAAGGCATTGTCTAATTGACTGAGTTTTGGGTCGAAAAGAGATTTATATATTCCGAATGTATCGTTGTCATCTGCTGTTTTCTTAAAGTCAGGGGAATAGAGTGTATGTTTTGCGGCATTTGTAAAAAAAGTATTGTAATTTACATACCTTTTGTAAAACGGATGATCGAGCGTAGAAAGAAATCTTGTTATTCTTTCTGTTTGTTTTGTAGGATAAGATTTAAAAGTTGATTGAGCAGCAAAACGAAGAATTATTTGAAGATATTTAGGTAATTGAGAAAACTTTTTTGACATATTAACAATAGTATACCTGTCATATCCTGCAAAATTTTCATCCCCTCCGTCACCGGTAAGAGCAACTTTTACTTTTGAACTTGCAAGTTTTGTAAGCATTAACATCGGCAGGATGGAATTATCAGCGATTGGCTCGTCATAGATATTCACAATATCTTCAATATTATTTATCAAATCCCCAGCCTTTACGCGAAGTTCAGTATGGTTTGTTCTAAATATATTAGAAACAATTCTGGCATAAGAGGTTTCATCAAAACTTTTATCGTTGAAACCAATACTAAACGTATTTATTTTCTGAGATGTAAATTGTGTCATCAGAGCGACTATTACACTTGAATCTAATCCGCCGCTCAGCAGCACACCTACGGGAACGTCTGACACCAGGTGAGATTTTACCGACCGTTTTATTTCCCCAAATACGATATCCTCCCATTCCTTTGGGGAATGTTCCTCTTTTTTATTAAAGTCCAAAG
>CAYSNN010000015.1:0-301 GCA_964432475.1 uncultured Gammaproteobacteria bacterium | reverse complement strand
TTTATAGATAGATTATTTTTTTGGTAAACGAAGTAATGCGCAGGAGGTAATTTATAAATGTTTTTGAAGCCACTTTGTGGTGAGGGAACATACTGCAGCGTTAAAAAATTGTCGATTGCTTTTTCATCTGTTGCTGGTTTAAAAGGCAGCAGAGCAAGAATCGCTTTTATTTCCGAAGCAAAGATAAACATACCATTTTTAAAATAGTACTTTAAAGGTTTTTGTCCTAATCTATCCCGTGCTCCAAATAGTAATTTTTTCTTATTGTCATAGATAACAAAACTAAACATTCCATTTAGTT
>CAYSNN010000014.1:0-16842 GCA_964432475.1 uncultured Gammaproteobacteria bacterium | reverse complement strand
CCGACCTGATCCCATCCCGAACTCAGTCGTCAAACACTTCAGCGGGGACGATAATATATCCGCAAGGGTATGTGAAAATACCTCACTGCCGGGATATCTTTAAAGAAAGTTAGGTGAACATGTTTGGCAAGAAATAAGTCTACAGTCTACAGCCTACAGTCTACAGCAAAAAGCAGTAGTCGGAAGTCAGAAGTCGGAAAGCCTTTAACAATGGAGAAGCTGCTGGCTTCTCAATCCCAAAAATTTACTATCCTTACCCGTGGTCAACAGGCAGAAGGTGAAGTTGTTTCCGTAAATGAAAAAGAAGTAATTTTAGATTTAGGCACTAAATCAGAAGGTGTTGTTCAAAAAAGAGACTTAGGTATTGAACAGGCTAAAAATCTAAAAGCAGGAGATAAAATAAAAGTTTTTGTAGTACATCCTGAGAATGAGCATGGTCAGATAGTTCTTTCTACACATCAACAAATAAAAACTACAGGAGGAGGGAGAGATTTTACCGGTAAAAATATGCCTGCCCCGTACCGTTCTGGTACAGGGCCTGCCGGCAGACAGGGCAGCAGAGGAGCAAATTGGAGTAGGTTCTCACAAGCCCAAAGCCAAAAAAGCAGGTTACAGGGTAAAGTTTTGGAGATAAACAAAGGTGGCTTGATAGTAGAAGTAGATGGGGCAAGAGGCTTTTTGCCAAATTCTCAGGTTGGATTCGATACTTTAAGTAAATCTAGTAGTGGAATGGATAAGCTGATAGGTCAGGTTTTGAATTTAACAGTGGTTGAAGTTGATTCCTTAAATAACAAGTTAATTTTTACTCAAAGAGGACAGGTTTCAGATGAGGTTAAGTCAAAACTTAAAGAGTTTAAAAGCGGCCAGAAGGCAACTGGTAAAATCATTGGAGTTTTGCCGTTTGGATTAGTAGTTGACATCTCAGGAGTAGAGGGTTTAGTGTTTATAGCTGATGTAGCCTGGGAAAAGGTGGAAGATCTGTCCAAAGACTTTAAAGTAGGGCAAGAGATAGAAGTGATAGTAACAGGGATTGATGAAGAGTTAGGTAGGTTGAATCTGTCTATTAAACAGTTGTCTGAAGATCCTTTCAAAAAACTTGCTGAGAAATATCCAGCAGATGAGGTAGTTAAAGCTGAGGTTGTATCTGTATCTGATACAGGGGTGTCTTTTAAGTTGGCGGATGGAGTAGAAGGTTTTTTACCTGTGTCTAAGATGAGCTCTAACAATGCTTATGAGGTTGGTAAAAGTATAACTCTTATTGTAGATAGCGTAGACAGCAGCAGAAGAAGAGTGAATTTAGCCTCATTTGTGACTTCAACTGAAGGACTTATTTATAAGTGATTTATGCCAAAGGTTACCTCTTCATATATTTGCCAGCAGTGTGGATACAAGTCCTCACAGTTTCTTGGTAAATGTCCTCAGTGTGATTCCTGGAATTCTTTTGTAGAAACTATAGAAAAGGTTACAGGTTACAGGGTACAGGGTACAGTTGAGAAAGCACAAATCACTGATTTATCCAAAATTCAGAACATGGATTACAAAAGATTGGACACAGGTTTTGAGGAGTTTAACCGCTGTTTGGGAGGAGGAGTAGTCTTAGGGTCATTGTGTTTGGTTTCCGGGGATCCGGGTATTGGCAAGAGTACTTTACTTACTCAGTTAGCACTAAATATCAATCAGCTGTCAGCTTTCAGCCATCAGCTATCAGATAATAAACAAAAAAAGTCTGAAGACAGAAGACTGACGACTGATAGCTCTGTACTTTATATTGCCGGGGAAGAGTCCGCGCAACAAATTAAACTTAGGGTAGATAGGGTTCAACCAGGTGCACAGCTTGCTGTTTTAAATGAAACAGATATTGATGTGATTAGGGGGGTGGTTGAGGAGTTTAAACCCAGTCTACTTATCGTTGATTCCATTCAGACTTTAGAGACTCAAGATTTGGAATCTATTGCAGGATCAGTTGGCCAGGTCAGGGAGTGTGCTCATAGATTACAAAGGGTTGCCAAGGCTTTGCATGTTCCCGTTTTCTTAGTTGGACACGTTACAAAAGAAGGGACTGTTGCCGGCCCAAGAACTTTAGAACATCTGGTGGATGTAGTTTTATCTTTGGAAGGTGATCCGGGTAATATGTTTAGAATACTTAGGGCTGCCAAAAACAGATTTGGTCCAACAGATGAGGTGGGGATATTTGAGATGGAAGATAAAGGCATGATAGAGGTTAAAAACCCTTCTAAGTTGTTTTTAGAACAAAAAGTAGAGGCACCGGGTTCTGCAGTGGTAGTTATATTAAACGGCATAAGGCCTCTTTTAGTAGAAATTCAGGCCCTTGTGACCAAAACTGCTCTTCCCATCCCCAGAAGAACCGGCTCCGGTATAGACAATAACCGCTTGCAGCTTCTGGTGGCAGTTTTGCAGAAGCGTTTGGGGTTGAACCTCTTTGATCAGGATGTTTTTGTGAATGTAACTGGTGGACTGCGGGTTTCTGAGCCAGCAGCTGATTTAGGAATATGCATGGCAATAATTTCCTCCCTAAAAGATATTCCTATTAAGGATAAAACTGCTTTGATTGGGGAAGTAGGGCTTTTAGGGGAGTTAAGAGCAGTCAGGCAGCTTGATAAAAGAGTAGCGGAGGCCAAAAAGTTAGGCTATACCCGTGTTTATTCATCTGAGAGTGTTAGAAATCTTTCCGGGGCTGTAAAGTTATCACTTAAGTAACAGATTGTGGATAAGTTGTGGGTTTTCGGGTATGCTTTCGGGTCTTAGACAGAAAGGTTACTGGCATAAGTGCCAAGCAGGTTATGCCAGTAAGTAAAGATAGTAATTTGATAGATTCCTCTTTTTTCCATCAAGGTAGCGTTTAAGGATTCTTTTAAAGTGATCTGTTTTTCTAAGTTATTTCGGAGTAATCTATAAGCGGCTATTAAATCTGCTTTCTGAGGAAAGAGGATCTCTATGTCTGATTGTAGGGCTGATTGAACAAATTCTAATGCAACAGACACACCCATTTCTCTGTTTATTAAATTATAGACCTCTTGGATATTTTGAATGCTGGTAAAAGCTTGGTAATTAAACTGGGCAATATTTTCCATAACTTTGATTGCTTTGGTGTGATTAATATCTGCCCGGTCGATAAATGAGATGAAAATAGTTGAGTCGATAAAAACTTTGTTTGATTTTTTCGCCATAATAGTTAAATTTTAGATATACTAATTCCTTTAGCTTTCAGTCGAAATAGGGGGTCGTTAACTGAAAAAGGCTTAGTGATATTTTGGGAACTTTGTTTGTCGTGTATGGTTTGTTGGTTTGAGGAATCTAACTTTTTAGGTGATAGGATTTTGGCAAAAGCGTTTAAGTCGCTTAGGGCAATACGAATATTACCTCCGGCCCGGTAAGCCTTTAACTTTCCTTCCTTAATATATCTTCTTATTGTAAGTGAGTGAACCTTTAAGACAATAGCGGCTTGATTGACCGTGTAAAACTCTTCCATGGATTATGTAAATATATACAATATTATGCAATTGTATGTATTATTTGTCAAGTGTTGACATAGATTTATTTTTAATTGAACAATGGATATACGAGGGGAGGTGATCTGCATGTTTCAAGGCATTGGTACAACTGAAGTAGTTGTAGTTGCTTTAGTCTTATTGGTCCTATTCGGAGGAAAGAAGCTTCCAGAACTCGCAAGAGGAGTTGGAGATTCTATAAAAGAGTTCCGAAAGGCAGCCAACGAGGATGCATAAATCATGATAACTGCCCGATTTGCGAATCTCGCATCTTTGGCAATCATTTTTCCTGTTGCAGCCCTGATGTTTTCTTCAAACATCTGGGCTGCTTCAGGTAATAGCCAAATCTGTAGTCCAAATACCAGTTGTATAATAGGGGAGTTTTTATACGACGATTCTTATGCACCGATAAATAATGCAAGTTGTACTATTACTAGCAGAAATCCAAATGGTACGCTTCTTTTTAATAATGTTTCCCTAACAGTATCAGGACAGTCTGATGGATGGTATTCCTACTCTTTTACTGCTCCTCAGATAGAAGGAATATACCCCTCCCAGGTTTGTTGTACTGCAGGAGGTGAGAATCTATGTTTAGATAAGACTTTTGAGGTTAAGGTCCAGACAAGTCTTAGTCAAGCTCAGGTGGCTAACGCTGTTTGGAGTGCCAATAAATCATCCTATAATGCCGCCGGGACTTTTGGAGAAGTTTTACAAACTGCTGCTTCCTCTGCAAATGATATAGCTTCAGCTGTTTGGGGGTATTCTGGTAGATCCCTTGATACATTTGGGACTCTTATTACCGATATTTGGAGTAGTCCATCAAGGTCTTTAACTTCCTTTGGGACTTTAGTTGCTGATATCTGGAGTAATACAACTAGAACTTTAACAGGTGCAGGTTTGAATATTGGTTTTCTGGCCACTAAATCAGATATAGATACAGTAGGAGGAGATTTAACTGGTGCGCGTACAGATATCACTGGAATTAAAAACGACCTAACTACTGTTAAAACTGATACAGCCACTATTAAAACCGATACTTCAACGATTAAAACTGATTTAACAACTGCAAACGCCAATATAAGTATCATTAATACCAATACCCAGAATAACGACTCCGATAATTCACTCCTTCAGGCAGATCTAAATACTTTAAAATCCGATACTGCTTCATTGAAAACAGACCTAACTACTGTTAAGTCTAATACAACAGATGTCAAAAGTGATGTTTTGGCTTTAAAAACTGATAACTCAACGATTAAGTCGAATTTGGATTCGGTTAAATCAAATACCGATAGTATCAAAGATGATGTTTCAACAGTTAAAGATAAGACCGCAAATTTAACCAATACTACCACTGTCACCAATATAACTAACGAGGTAACAAACGTTCAAAATATTACTAAAGAGATTCAAAATATTACCAATGAGAGCAGGATTTTGCTTGAGCAGATCATAAACAGACCGACTGTTGAGAACGTGCTTGATTCAACAATCACCTTAGATTTTCAAAGCAAGGCAGATAATACTAAGGTAGTTGCAAGCCAGCTTTTTAACAGGTCACGTTACTTAAATGGTAAAGTCAGTTTAATAGACGCCAAATGGGGTACTCTTTCAGATTCGGAAATCCTCAGCAGAGTAGATGAACTAAAAGGGGTTTTAGGCTCAGAAGTCGATACAGATAGTACTTCGTATTTTGGGATGATAAATGTTCTTGAAAATTCCTGGGATTGGCAGATAACAGAACAGTTACAAAAAGAAGCAAAACTAGTTGCAGATAAGTTTACAAGATTAGGAAATGAGGTAAATACTTCCGGAAAAACCTCCAGAGCTAAATTTGAGATAGCCTCTATTAAAAACTCGGTGGATAAGATGACTGAGTTAATAGGGGAAAAGGGTTCATATAAAAGAAATTCTGTTTTAGGTCAGCTGGAAAGTATCAGTAGGTTGGCAGGGGATATAAACTCCAAAGCTGTACATATAGATAATTTTCTAGGAAAGTGGAATGTTCAAAATGAAAAGGAGATTAAAAAAGAAATCGATTTTTTATCGAAAGAAGTTGCCCAGGTTAATAAACTGCCTAAGGCAAAAATAGCTCTCTCGTCCAACAAAAAAGATCCACAAAAGTATCTTAAAAATCAGGTATTAGGATTAAAAGGAATCCTGATAGCAAACTTAGAAATGTTAACAAGAAAACCCAATAAGGCTTTTATAAATACTTGGTTGGAGGAGGGAAGCATAGTTTTTAAAACCTTAGCTACCAACCCATCTCCAAAGATTAATCAAGAAGTTAAGGTGAAGTACTATCTGCCAAAAGAGGTTAAAAGGGAAAATATTAAAGAGACAGCTGAAGGGTTAAGTATTCAATATGATATGGAAAAAGATCAATACTATGTTACCGGTGAGCTTAACCTTGCCCCGGGTGAGAGCAGGGTGCTTGCGGTTTCGGTTGATGATGCAGTATTTGCTATATCAGAAGATGAGATGGGTTCTCTTCGGAAACAGGCTGATGAGCTTTCCAAGCCCCTTAATAATACCTCCTTTTTTGCTCAAGGGGTATCCTTAAAAACCGATATTGATGCCTCACTTGATAAAATTTCCACTTTACAAAAAGATGCTACTACCCCGGAGGAGAAGATCAGAGCGTATAGAGGTAATGTGATAGAGCTACAATCATGCAAAGCGAAAATGGAAAAACTTAAAGAACTGGTCACTTCAGCAGGTTCAGTCGGTACTCTGTTTGGTTTTGTGGGAGGAGCACAGACTCTGGCTGTTTGGGGTCTTATCATCATCATGGCCACAGGTTTTGTTTTCCTGGCTCTATATATGAAAACCATTGCAGTAACTTCCAACGGTTCGAAAAGTAAACTTAAAAGAACAGTCAGTGATAATGAAAGTCATGAGGTTAAAACTGGTGGTAAGACGAAATCTATGGTGATCGCCCTCATTGCAGGTATCTTGGTTTCATTTGCATTAGGAGTTGCTGTAAGTAACATAATGGCTCGTAATAATTCAAATAAGTCTGCAAAAAGCGAGAATATCACTAATTCGATTAAAAAAGATGCGACTTCCGCAGAAGATGTCCTGGGTGCAGATAAACAAGTTGCTGAGGAGATTCAAGGAGAAGCAGTCTCGCTTTTTGTACCTGAAAATTCTTCTATTGATGTTTATGGATTACCCAATATAGACTCACCGGTTTTGGCTACTTTTAAGGCCTCACAGACAGTGGAAAAGCTAGGGACAGAGAGTAACTGGGTTAAAGTTAAACTTGAAAGGAATGGACAAAGTGTTACAGGATGGGTAGATGCAGATTTTATAGAGAAGGAAGTTGTAGAAGATAGCGAGAACAAGAAACAGTCTGATTCAGGGGTATTAGGAGAAGTGATGAAACTAATTACCGTGATAGACACTCCAACAGGATTTTTAAGGGTAAGAGAAGGACCATGGGGTAAAGAGCTTACAACAATTGACCCCGGACAAAGGTTTCCTCTTCTGGATAGTAAAAATGGCTGGGTAAAAATTGTTTTGGATGATGGAAATATTGGATGGGTTTATGAAAAATATACCGATTCTAAAACAGACAAAAATATCCACCTTGCAAATACCGGTGGATATTAGCTGTGGGAGTTAGTAAGTCAAAAGATTGAATATATAATGGACTAAAATTGCTGTTAGTATCCCCGGTAACATTCCTCTTTTATCCTTTAAAGCCGGCAAAAGAATAATCAAAGAAGTAATTGTGTGGAGCGGGATGGTTAGACCAAGTCTTATCAGAAAGGTTGTTAGATTACCAATCAAGGCTAAGTTAGAAATATATAATATGCTTTCAGATAAAGCAAAAGCAGTACCTATTGCTGAAGCAAAAATTATTTTTTTCTTGGTACTTTTGATGGGTAAAATAAAATAAATTAGAATAGCCTTAGTAGGTTCCTCCACAAGAGCAGGATAAGGAAGTATTAACTCAATTGGCCACAGGATAAAAGGTAGGATTGCTGAAAATAAAGGGACCAGAAAAGGCGTGAAAGATTCTTCTTCTGGTCCCTTGTTACTACTTTTCATGAATTATTTTTTAGAGTCTTGCTTTTCATTTAGTGCTTTTTTAAGCTCTTTTATTGAGTTTCCCAACCCTCTTCCAAGCTCAGGTAGTTTTTTACCTCCAAATAGCAGTAGTAAAACTCCCGCTATTATCAATAGTTCAGTCATACCGATTTCTTTAAACATTGATTTCCTCCTTTCTTTAAGTATTTATATCAAATGGGATTTTAATACGTATCTATTTAATAATAAGGTGATTTCAAAAAGAAGTGCAAGCGGTAAAAAAAGTAATGCTAGGGATAAAAGATCAGTAGGAGGTAAAAGCGTGGCAAAGATTAAAGATGAGATGTAAGCCCAAAGGCGCTGTTTCACCACCACCTTATATTTTAATATCTTAAGTTTCATTAAAGCTGTTAAAACCAGAGGGTATTGAAAAGCAATCCCCATAAGTACTGAGGTTACCAGTATTTGTGAGAGAAGCAGAGAAATATCCAAAAAGTTTCCCACCTCTAAAGACAGGGATTTTTGATAAAAAAGCATTACCACATAGCGCATAATGACAATTCCAAAACCAAAGCCTGCTATAAAGAGGACAAAGCTAAAAGGAAGCGAGGAGAGAACTGTCTTATACTCGTTTGGGTTTAGAGCAGGTTTTACAAATGCCAGTATTTGTAAAATAATTAGAGGAAAAATAACAACCGTGCCTACAAGCAGCCCGCAGGTCACAGCCAGGTTTAGGAATTGAAAAGGGGAGGTAAAGACGATATTGACTCCCTCCAGGTTGAAGATCAGCAAAACCACCTTGATGATCTTTTCATAATAGAGAAAACCCAATACCCCCGTAATAACAAAGATAGAGATTGAAAAAAGCAACCTTTTCCTTACTTCGATCAAAAAAGGCATATATTTGCCAATATGATCATCTGCGGGTAGAGAAGTTGTAGATTGTGTAGTAGTCACCTGTTGTAAAATAGATCAGGACTATTCTTTCATCCCTTTTTTAAACTCTTTGATGGCTTCTCCTAAGCCTCTAATAAACTCAGGTAGTTTTTTACCTCCAAAGAAAAGTAGTATAAGGAAGGCGATAATCAGGATCTCAGTTAAACCGAAATTTGAAAACATAATTACACCTCCTTCCTTTTATCTTCTTCTGGTTCATCTTTTAAGGCGCTTTGAAACTCTTTTTTAGCCTTTTTCAGCTCTCTGCTTGATTCTCCCAGGCCTTTTGCCAGCTCAGTTAATTTTTTACCGCCAAACAACACGAGTAAAACAACTCCAATGATAATCCATTCTGTAGATCCGAGGTTTCCGATAAATGGCATATTAATTTCATCATAGACATATCAAAATTAAAAATGCAATAGGGAACTAGGTCACTTTAATGAAGCCAATGTAGCTCTTTTCTTGGCATCGCTTAATGTCCTACCGGCAGTACCGGCATTAATGTGCTCTGAAAGCAGTTCATTCCAAACAGCATCTGCAATATTTGCCAAATCTGTGGGTAAGATAGCTACACCAGATGTTAGGGAATTGGAAGATACTATAGATTTAATGGTAACCTGAAAGTCTCCCAAAACATTGGTAAAAGGACTTGATTCATCTTCAGTGATAAGATTTCCGGAAACGGTTAGAGTATGGTCAGTCTCGTCTGGTCTGATTTTCCAGCCATACCGTGACATAATATAAGGGGAGATAATTTGTCCGCCGCCTATCCCCTGTCCGCCAATAGCCAACAAGGGAAATCTAAACTTATTTAGTAACGCATCTGTTAACCAGTCCTCTTTGGCATCTGAATACAGATCCACAACTGAATCGATGGCCGTTACACCCGACTTTAAGATAAACAGTTTATTGGCAGTATCGTAAGTAAACTTTTGAGCCATCAGCTATATTTTTCAATACGGATTGATAATAATATCAAATATACGAAAAATCAACTATCGGAGTTTGTCCCAAAAACTTGTTTTTCCAGATTGTTTCCTTTTTTCCTGGACTTCCTCTTGTAAATTATTTTTAATCTGTTTGATTTCGGATGGAACCGGTGTTTCTCCTTGAGAGGGGATTTCTTCTTCCGGAGCCTCTTGTTGTTTTTTCTTTGCCTCCTGTACCTTTTCTGAAAGCTTATTAGTTAAAAATTTCTTTTCTTTAGGAAGCTCTTTAGCCTCTTCTTTTAAAATTTTATTCCATGCGGTTTGAATACTGGAAGTTCTTTTAACTGCTACTAAAGGTGACTTGTCATCAACATCCCAGGTTTTGCCAAACTTATCCCACCCCCCAAAATCATCCTGGGACTCCATGTGCTCTTTAACCTCATCCACATATTGCATTATTCCCTCGTCTTCTTTCTTGGCTTTAGCGCCACCTTGAGCTTCGGTTTGGAGCCTAAAGCAGATATATCTAATGTTTCGTCTGGTTAATTTATCCATCTTTAAGTTGGGTTAGAATAGTTCCTCTCGTCATTTGCGGTAACAGTAATAGTTTGTCCGGATGTGGCGGTAATGGTGTAGGTAGAGATAGTCCATTCTGCTCCGGGTAATCCCTGTGCAACTACAGTCACTGCAGCGTCACTATTTGGAGTTCTTCCGCCTTGGGCGTTGTTGGTGTAGTCAAAGTCCCAGGCAATACTGGCAGCTGTAATCTGTCCCGTAATATCTACTCCGGAATTGTTATCAACGATAATGGCGTTAGCTGTATCAAAGTTTCCGCCGGGATTAGTTGTAAAATACATGGTGTATTTTGTATTAGCATCGGCCTCGCTAACAAGGTTGGCTGAGAACTCCAGTGTTCCGGAAGCAACAGTTGGGAATGGTCGTTCGGTGGAAGTAATGGGGACAAACTCAGCATTTAATCCACCCCCGCCTACGGTAATATCCCGGTGGATAATACTGTTGGTAGAAGAAGAGTTAAATCCTCTCAGTAATACTCCTGGTTTTGGCTTTAGTGTATCACCAACATATTCAACCAGCGGAGCAGCTATATTTCCTTTGACGGTTCCAAAACCTCTTTGGTTTAATGATGTTGTATCATCGGCGTTGATCTCAGTAGTCTTTCGCAGTTGCCTCATCGCCCAGTCATAGACCTGACGGTCTGTACCGTTATTACAGGTAACAATACGATTGAAGGCATAGTAGACTCCGTTAATTGACTCCTCGCCGTTATAAGTTTCCCAAGTTACTCCTGTATCAGAACCCCCTGTAAGATTGGCGTCTGTGCCGCTTGAAGTGCCTCCTGCAGCAGTAAAAAACCAACGTCCTCCGGAAGAACGTACGACTGCGCCGGCAGCATAGACTGTAGAATTGGCCCAAGTTGTAAACCCGCTTCCCTTTAAATAATTAATCTTCATTCCGGTATAAGGAGTGTTGGCATCAATATTTACATCGGATTCAGTTACCTTAAGGTCTGTTGAGTTGGAAAGAGGCAGACGGTAAAGGACTGGTTCTAATGCAGAAATGCCCTGCTCAGAGAGAAGGTTATATTCAGAATAAAGTTTTCCTTGAATACGCAGAAAGGCTTTCAGATAGCCTGTGTAATCTACAGGACCGGTCGCGTTATAAATCATAATTCCTTCGTTGACGTTGCCTGTTTTGTCAAAGTTTGATGTGGTGCCGTTAAAACCTGATGTTTGGAGGTAGTAACCTTGGTCAGTTGTGGCATCAAAATTACCTAAAGAGATTAGTCCTGCATACTTATCGCCGGTTATTTCGGTCCAGCCTGCATCGCGCACCAGTTGTCTGGTTTGGGCATCTGCCCAGGTCCAGCCGTTTTGGAACTGGCCGTCGGTTTTCGTAAACATTTTTATAGGGAATTTAAATTTGTTTAAGGTAGCGTCTGTTTTCCACTCTTCTTTCAGGAATGAATAAACGGCTTGCAGTGTTACTCCGGAGGTAGAACCCGGAGCAGTATCATTTAGATTGCCGGCAATAAGAAGCTGAATTGTTTTTGCAGTAGTATTAATGACTACTTCTATATTTTGAGTTAATTGATCTGGGTCAACTAATTTTGCCATTTTATTCCTTAACTAACATAAATATATTAGTTTCTATTTTAAGGGGGGAAGGGGAAACTCTTGTAAGAGCTAAGTTGCAAGAAAAATAACCGCTTGGACTGGCAGCTTTGGCAATCATTTTGCTATAACCAACGTAACACAATTTTTTTTGTTTTGTAAAGGGGCAAATTATTAGGGGTTGAACCCCTAACGCCCCTAACGTTCAATAGAAAGATGTTTGATTTTGTCAAGCTCTTTTGCATAGTCTTCCTGATCTTTATGGAATCTTTCAAAATTCTCCAAAGAGGAAAAATAAGATAAAACCTCATCTTTAGAGCAAGGCAAGTCTGTTTCTTTCCCCAGAAAATCCGGATAGCTGGACCATTGGTAAGTGCCAAATTCCTGGGTTAGATTTGATGAGGTAGGGTTTAAATGAATGTAGCGAAGTATATGGATAAGTAAGTTATCATCAGTTATAGGTACAGCTTTAAACCTGCCTTGCATCAACCCTCCAACGCGGTTATATTTTTGGTTAAAATAAAGAGTATAAGCATTAGTGACTTGTTTCATCAGCTTAGATATACCGTCTCTAGTTTTTTGTCTTAGCAGCAAATGAAAATGGTTAGGCATCAGACAATACCCGATTAGTTTTACCTCCTCGGATAGATTTTTATTATATAGGCGCAGGGGAAGATCGGGATGCTTCTCTAAGACTTTTTTGAGAGGGTGAAGGTAAATGAATAAATAGGTCTGCAAGAAGCGGTAATCCTTGTCTTCTAAGAAAATATCTCTTTTTTCAACTCCTCTGTTAAAAATATGGTAATAGGAGTCTTCAGTAAAGCTTCGCACTACATACTTAGACGGCATAAGATTAAATTAGCATAATTTCAGAAGGGGTTCAACCCCTTGAACTTAGATTCTTAAGTACTGTAAAAGCGATCCACATCTAACTGAATTGTAAGGTCTACAGTGCCGCTTGAGGGCAACGTATAATTATTTATCGTTCTATTCAAATAACCGGCAACATTGTGAACATTAATATAGACAACAATGCCACCGCCGGTGGTAAAGTTATAAGCAGTAGAACCATCTAATATACCATCTTCTTCAAAAAGTATCACTTCATCAGAATTCCTGACAATAGTCACCTCACAGTTAGCTGTGATGGTAGCACCTTCACTATCAACAATATAAATGTTAAGCGTGGTTGACGCCTCAATAGATACCGAATTGCCAGTTGCATTCAAGATTTTTGACGTACTGGGATTAGAAGTTCCCGATTTCAAAATTGTCAGAACCCCGGAACTTGCAAGTGCAGTATAATTTATATCATAATCATTTCCTGAAAACGTGAGGTCATAATAAGTAAATGATCCCTGTGCCGGATGCTCAATAGCTGCGGGATTATTGGTGGAGTCGGTGTTAGCGAGAAACTGACTATTTTTGATGTCAATATTAGCATTCCACAGAAGCGCTCCCAGAGTATCGGGCGTATAGCCGGAAAACGTGCAGCTGCGGACAAAGGTCGCACCTATCTCAGCCCTGGCCATATTATTCCAGGAAGAAGTGATAGTCTCAGCAGTGTTGGTGCTGATTTTATCAAACTGCGTTACACCGCCATCCTGAAAGGTACAACCATAGAAGCCATAGACATCAATATTTGAACCAAGAGCATCAATCTTGAAGGGCGTATTTGCCTTAGATGCAGAGCGGAAGATACAACCAGAAGTTCCAACTGCAGTTTCACCTGAACCAATCTTTGTACCAAACTTTATCTCAATAGCTCCGCTGGCATTACCCTGCAACTTAATCTTATACAGTCCCGAATTAACGGGTTTGTCTTCAAAAACAAGCACCTGACCTGTATCGGTAAAATAGGTATCTCCTGAAGAAGTATCACCAAAGATAAGTTCTCCCGAACAGAAAAGTACTCCTCCTTCATTTCGGAGAATGCCATAAAAGTTGGTGCTAACGTTCTCGGCATTAATGATGTCCTGGAACTTTCCGGGTGTACCTGATGTTCCACCGGTTATTTTCAGTCCGCTGCCGTATCGCAGTACATCCCAAAAGCAGTTGGTAACGTTTCCTGTAACAGACACCGCCATTTTAAAAACCACCCCAACTTTTGTAATAGCTGTAATATTTGGAGGAGTGGCGCTCTGGGTAGTCCAACCGCCATTGGCTTCTACCGCAAAATTTTTCCATCCCCCCTTATATGTATCCCCACCGCCAACATTCCATTCCCGCCAGTTAGCTGAAGCGTCTTCGATACGGATCCGCATCCCGCCATTGGCTTTAGTATCAAGTTTCCCAACAGTTGTAACCATCATCCAAACAAAGATATGCTCATTGGTCAGGTTTAAACCAGATACCAGAGTATACATGAAGGTTAAAGCTGTATTTGAAACCTTTTTAGATAAACAACCAAGGTTTTCTAAATTATTGATCGTGTCTAGAACGGGAGAACCAGACCAAGAAGTACCTACTGACTCGCAATCGCTAGTGGTGCCGTCCGCTCCTGAAAATTTTGTTAATAATGGTGTGACTGTTGCTGCCATATAAGTCTAATTAAAAATATAACAAAGTAGGAAATCTATGGCAAGGATTTACGGTTAACCGATACGGGGTCCAACCCCCTAATACTTCTAGCCTTCAATTGTTAAATGCCTGATAAATTCCTGATTTTTTCCAGTTCTTTATCATCTGAAAAAATATCTCTATTCTCAACACCTCTGTTGAAAATATGGTAATAGGAGTTTTCGGTGAAGTTTCTTACGATATACTTGGAAGGCATGAATATAAGCTAGCATACTTTCGATACGGGTTCAACCCCTAAGTTATATATTCCTGCTTGATTATTTTGAAACAGTGTATATATGATTGTTATACGGTCCCGCAACTGCAAGTGGGGTATATGATTAATCGGCTTTTTGATCTTTTGAGAGAGGTCTTTACTAATATCTTTGTTTTTGGAGCAGTATTTTTAGTGGTTTTAGGTTCAATACTTTGGTACGTGCAAAGCAGGGGAGCAGCAGACTCTTTAATAGAACAAAGTTTGATCAGGCAAGGGATCTCTACCAAAGCAGGCACAAATGCTATCCAATCCTTTTTTGATTTAACAGGCAGGTCTTTAGCAACCTTTTCCGAGAACCCCCAATTACTAGACTCCAAATTAATAGACGGGGAGCTGGAGAAGTTTATTAGTAATTGGGAGGGTACGCCTGTAACAGGGGTTATATTTGCCGATGATAAAGGTATTATCAGGGCTGCTGCGAATAAAGCAGACACTAAAGATATTGGGAGTTCGGTTGCTGACCGGGAATATTTTAAATGGGCGAGAAATTCTAAAAAAGGGGATTACCACGTCTCTCCTTCTATGGTTTCACGCCTGGGTCCTACAAAAGGGCAGTTTATTACCCCTATCACAGTGCCTGTTATTGATTCAAAGAACAGCTTTAGAGGGGTTCTTGCATTAGGAATATCTTTATCCGAACTTACTAAAACTTATCTTTTGCCGCTCAAAACAACCGATAAATCTGAGGTGTATTTATTAGGTGATAAGGGAGATTTTTTATATTCCCATTCTGAAAAGTTGATTGGTCAAAACGCTTTTGATTATTTATCTTCAAACCCCTTTTTGGGAAGCCAAACTCTGACTGAGGTGGTTAAAAAAGAGATGGAAAAAGATTACGGTGAGTTAAAATTGGTTTACCCGGCAGGTTTGGAAACAATATGGCCTCTAGAAGAAAGACTGATTACTTATTCTACAATCCAGCTCAGTTCTGATAAATGGTTTTTGGTAGTTGCGACCCCTACCAAAGAAGCGCTTGTTTTTATGACACCTTTTTATACCAGGCAGGTATTTGTACTGGTAATTACCTTTCTGGCTTTAATAGTTTTTTCGGTCAGTGTGGCTAGAATTATTGGATGTAAAGAGTGTCTAAAATCGCATAGACGAGCTCATAAATAAGAAGCTAGTTGCCTTCCTGTTTATCTTCCGAGGTGTGGTATATATCGTCAGAAAGGCCTTTGTTTATCTTTTGAATAGAGCCCAGCATAATAAACAAAGCGGCCGGAATAAGCAGGACCAACCCGGTTGAACTTAAAGCAATGGACCACTCAAGCGGTAAGACACGGGCTTTGCTTACCACATCCTGCAAGGCATAGAGCTGGAAAAGACCGGACAACACAAGCAGTACCAACCCCTTTACTACTCTGTTAAATTCCAAAAAAGAGTACAGCCATAAAGGCGTAACAACTAAAGCGATTGTTTTAAGCAGTATTGAGGTGGCGGTGAAGGGGTATTGCCCGATTACAGCCAAGTCGAGAAAATGGTAGGGAGTGACAAACCGGGAAGCCGGCAAAGGGTTGACCATTGCATCGAGTATATAGGCAAAGATTACACACCCTACTATTACAAATAGAATATACTCTTGTTTCATATCAATTTATTCAGATATTATCACTTCTTTTGAATTTTTAAAATATGCTAAAAGACACTGTCAAAGTAATCATAAGTAAGTGATGCTCTATCAGTCCAGTTAGTAGAAAAGCCGGACGCACCCTTTGCATATCTATAATCACCTGTAGTCGAATCCTCTTTCATGATAAACCAAGCACCAGTTTTATTTAGAAAGCCGTAATAGGCAGGGGTAGAATCATCAAGCTGGGCTATTTTATATCCATCTGTCGGGTGGTTTTGGGCAGGATCAATCTGGGTGCCGGCAGTGTCCTTAATTGCGACTGTTCCGGGCCCGGGGACACTTCCGAAAAACGCGGCTTCGGCTTTTTTGGTAAAAACAGAGAAGAAGAAAAGTGAAAGCCCGGCTGATCCTATCAACTTAATAAAGGTGCGTCTATCCATATCAAACTCCTTTTTATGTTTAATTTCTTCTGAGGTAATGGGTTTGAGGGCAAGGATCTCTTTAGGTAAACTTAAAGCTGATTGTTTTTTTGGAAAGACCCTAAGCCAGAAAAAGAGTGTTAAAGGGAAAAAGAGTATAGCCGCAATCAGCTGAGAAACAGTAGCCGCATTTAAAAAACCAGCAACAGCTATTAAGGTAACTATTATAAAACTATAGTAGGTAAGTATTTTTTTCATCTTAGATTAAGTTTCTCAACACATTTGCAACCCCCATTCCAAGAAGTAGGGCAAATATTATTAAGGAAATATATAGTCTTTTCTTTCCGTTTAGTAATTTAGCTTTGGTATAAGTGGATGTATTTTTTGTTTTAAGTCGTTCTTGGATTAGTAAACCAAAGTATAAAGAGACAGGGAGAAGAAGAATTGCCATGGGGAATCCGGCAGTCAGAGTT
>CAYSNN010000013.1:0-17747 GCA_964432475.1 uncultured Gammaproteobacteria bacterium | reverse complement strand
GAAGCTACAGACGATTATGTTTTATACCTATATTCTAAAAAGTTCAAAATCAAATTTTAGCTATAAATATTATAAATTTGACAACCTATAATATTTTGCTTATACTCCAAACCTATGGCAGAAAGAACCTGGCGCATATTAGATGAATTTCCCCAACCTATTAGAGGAGAAGACATTCGTCTAGTTACCCACCGACAAAAATTAATAGTTCCACCTGGTGTTGAGGAAGCAATTAGAACAACTTGGAACAGAGAACTTCAAACTAAACAGGCTGAGCTTGCCCAAATAGGAGATGTCACTTCTATAGGTGAACACTCTGAAAAAATTTCAGGAAATACTCTTGATGCTTTATATGCTGATGAAAGAAGAATTATGTGGTCAGGTCCACAAGTAACTTTAAAGGAAATTGCCAAAGAATTTTGCTCTATAAATCCTAGAGTTAGATTATTTGTTTCTCCCACTCATTATGCTTTTACCACCGGTTTAAGTGATCCTGAAGTAATCGCTTTATATGTCAAATACGGCGTTGAAAGACCAAGACCACCACTGGCGATTTGTACTTTTGCAATAACTCCTGATAACGAAGGAATATTAACTGTTAGAGGACCGAGGGCTAATAAATACCCGGGCAGAAAGTATGGTCAAGGTGGGGACCCTCGAACTTCTGATGTAAACATTGTTGATCATCAAATTCGAGAAATGAAAGATGAGATTTTGGTTGGTCCAGAGGAATATAATCCGAGAGAATTCCAGTTTGGAGGAATCGTCGAAGATCGCGAGATGCTACCAGGTAAAACTGATTTAATCAGTTGGGTTAGGATTAATTTAGGCTTTGATGAGGTCGATGACAGAGTTAGAAATAGAGCTAGACACCCCAATGATGCTGTGGCTATAGCCTCATTTCCAGCTACCGATGAAGGGCTTATGAGATATGTATCGACTTTAGATCCTCAAGGTTATAATCCTCCTACAATTGCTGGTCTAGTTCTTTATGGAAAGATGAATTTTGGTGAATATTGGTATCAAGATTTATTAAAACAACTCTAATATAGTCTTTAAAAGCTATTCCGTAATTATATAAACCACTGTTTCTTTATCTGCTCCTATATCTGATCTTCTGCGTCCTGATCCGCCACTATTTCCCCTTCCGCTGTTTCCCCGGCCTCTGTTTCCCCTATCCTCATTATCCTCCCTTCCCTCTTCAATCGATGTCTGTATTGGCGGAACGATTATATTGGGCGTTGGAGAAGACCTAGCAGGGTTACAATTTTCAGTAGCAGGCTCTGTGCCTTTGACAAAATATTCCCCTGAACAACCTGCCAGCCTAATAACACCATCCGGAGGGGTAAAATTTTCCGGCGGTGTACCCTCTGAAAACTTCTCTATTAAGATTTTCCAAATTGGGGCTGCACCTAAAGAACCGGCAATATTGTCCATAGGAGTCCCATCAGGATTCCCCACCCAAACACCTACCACAACCTTAGGTGTGTACCCGATCGTCCAGGCATCCTTAAAATTCTCAGTAGTCCCGGTTTTCACCGCAGCCGGTCTTGAAATATCTAAAGCATTTCCAAAAACTTCTGTTCTGGTTTTGTTATCAGACAGAATAGACGTTGTTAAGAAAGCGCTCTGAGGACTAACAAGTTTTTTGGGATTTGCCTGATAAGCATAAACTGCCTCTCCTGTCTTGCTGGTTATTTGTAAAATGAGGCTAGGATTATTCATCATCCCTTGATTTGCCAGTGCGGCATAAAAGTTTGTAAGATCCAAAAGATTAACCTCTGCTGCTCCCAACATTAAGGCTAAACCATAATTTGAGGAATTTCCCAAAGTGCTGATACCTGCACTCCTGGCAAAATTTACAGCATTTTCTACCCCCACTTTTTTCATCACCTCGACTGAAGGAACATTTAGGGAGTTGGCTAAAGCACGTCTTGCTGTTACAGGACCTCTAAATTTTCTGTCGTAGTTTACAGGTCTGTAATAAGCATTAGGGTCCTTTGCCAGAGCCCTCAAAGCTGCATCTTTAGTCGGGTATTTGCTATAAATTGTGTCATCAAAGTTAGGAAATGTCGTGGGTGCATCTTTAAGTATGGTTGCAGGGGTAATGAGCCTTTTTTCAAAAGCCAGAGAATATACCAAAGGCTTGAAAGAAGACCCCGGTTGCCGCGGAGAGGTGACTACGTTTACTTTACCAAACTTATTTTCATACCAATCTTTACCCCCTACCAAAGCTCTTACCTCGCCAGCTTCAGGATCCATTACTACCACTGCCCCGTTACTGACTCTGTTAGGCGCGAGTTTCCGAACCTGCTCCTGTACAACCTTTTCAGCAAATACCTGCCAGTCTAAATCCAAACTGGTCCGGACTCTAAAACCGGATCTTGCTACTGTTTCTTCTCCGTACTTTTCTACCAGCTCATCCTTAACCATCAAAGCAAAATGAGGTGCAAAAACATTGTTGTCATCTTTTTCCAGACTAAAAACTAACTTTTGTCCTTTCGCCTTCTCTTTGTCTTGTATGAAGATATATTTTTGGTCTACCATCTTTTGCAAAACTATCTCCTGGCGTTTTTTTGCTTCATCAAAATCACCCGACAGAGGTGATAATTTAGAAGGAGCAGGAAGCAAACCTATTAAAAGAGCACTCTCTGCTAAATTTAAATTTTGAGCGCTTTTATCAAAATAGGTTTGGGCTGCCTGCTCTATTCCAAACGCTCCTTCACCGAAATAGACTAAGTTCAGATACATCTCTAGAACCTTTTCTTTAGAGTAACGCCTTTCAATCTCTTGAGCTAAGACTACCTCCTGGTACTTTCTTAAAAAGTTTTTCTTAGGAGTAAGTAAAGAATTTTTTACCAGTTGCTGGGTAATCGTTGAACCACCATAAGAAAGATTATGGCTTCGTAAGTTATCAAAAAAAGCACGGATGATAGAGGGTGGTGAGAAACCGGGATGGGAATAAAAATTTTTATCCTCCAGGGCAATGGCTGCTTGTTGGACAGGAAGCGGTATTTGAGACAAAGGGATCTCTTTTTTAGGTTTAGCCTGATAAAAGGTAAAGAAAGGCCTATTTTTTCTATCCAGTAAAATCACTCCCAAATTATTTCTGTTCATTATACGCTCTTCTGTAACTAAATCTTGGGAAAAGTGAAGATAAGTAAGAATCGGGATTATAGCCAGTGTGACAACTATTGCTGTGAAGCCTAAAAAAAGGTCGTGTCGGATTCCTGCAAATGTGCCTGCAACAATACCGGGCAACGTCATACCTTAAGTTTAACTAAAGAATGTGGAGAAAGGGTAAGAATCTTGTCAGATTCTTGCGATAGTTGTCCTCAAAAATATTTCCAAGATGCGTATTTATCTTTTAGCTGACTTTCTGTTATATTTACCGGTGACAGTCCAACAAGTTTTTTGAAACCTAAATCAAGCAACTCTGACGCCCATAGATCTCTTTGAGTAATACCGGGAGCACCTAACAGCACTACTAACACCTCTTTACCCTGCCTCTCTGCCAATACGATGGTACATATCCCGGCATCGTCAGTATTACCAATCTTAATCCCTTTAGCGCCGGGATAAGTTCCCAATAAACCATTCCAGTTATTCAAATAAAATCTCAAATCCTGATTACCACCGGTTAAATCTTCGTACTCTCTTTCTGCAATTTGAGCAATTAAAGGGTAGTTTTTCCAAACATAGTAAGAAAGCAAACTTAAATCCTCTACACTACTAAAGTTTTGTGTACTATCAAAACCTTGAGGGTTACTAAAGCGAGTATTGGATAAACCCAGAAGTTTAGCCTTATAATTCATTGCTTGGATAAATACGCCTTGACCAAACCTACCATCTATCCCCTCTTTTACAACTTCTGCACTATCATTTGCTGAGGTAATCATTAAAAACTTTAAAAGATCTTGAAGAGTGAAGGACTCACCGGCCTTTAGCATAACTTTCGTAGGCGGCTGACGCGCTGCTTTCTCTGAAACTGTAAATACATCTTCCGGTTTAGCTAAATCCAGCGCTACAACTGCAGTCATGAGTTTGGTTAAAGAAGCAATCGGCAATCTTTGGGATAAATTTTTAGATGTCAAAACCGTTCCATTATCAAAATCTATTACCCCATAGGCCACGGCTTCTTCATAATCTGATCCTGCTGACACAACCGGGATAAATTCCTTTTTTAATTGATAGTGAAGTGGTCTTTGCTCCAACTTTGGTTTGACCTTTTCCAATAAATCAATCTTTTCAGGAGATGGGGTAAGCAAACCTGAAGGCTTTGGCTTAATATGCGGAATCAGTACCATTAAAAATACTGCCACAAAACTTATTAAAAATACTGTTATTGATCTGACCTTTATCATTGATCTAATCCATACTTCATTGCAAGTCTTGCAACGGACCGCGCATTTATGTCAGGGTTGATCGGCTCCCTGGCTGCAACAAAATAACCCTGGCTTGCCAAATTGGCAACGTTATTATCTTTGAAAAAAGCCGCTAAGATTTTAGCTGCAATTTCCGGTCCGGAAGCAAGCTCCGGATTTCTAACCAGACTATCTCCCATCCCAATCCTTTCTCCAATCTTTCTATAGTTTCTTAAATGAGTAATTTGGATAAACCCCCTCCCAAAAAAATTAGTTCCGCCTTCGTATCCCAGTCTTCTGGCGCTTCTTCTGCCGTAAATCTCATCTATAGGAGCAAAGGTTTCATCCGTTTCGTGTTCAACCGTAGCCAAAGCATATGCAAAAACATTTGAATCCAAAATACCTTCACTTTCTAAGGCTTTAGCAATTATAGGGATATTTCTTCTTGCTGCCTCTCTTCCCTTTGCCGGAACTCCTGCTACTAACCTTTCAATCGCATACTCATCTAAGATAAGCGGTGCAGGGTCTGATGCCAAGACATTTTCCGGATTCGCCCTGTCATTTGGTATATATAGAGGGTAATTCTCCCCGTTGCCATACCAGGCTCTTTCCGAGACAAGCTTGGAGGGTGGAACTCTTCTCAAAAAGTTATTTAAGTTCAAGGCTAAATCATTCCACCATGTCCGCGCGTCATATCCAAATACCGGTGTTTGCGGGGCAGCATTTTTCACTTCAGGAACGATAAAGTTATCCGCCATTAAAAACACTTTATCTGCCGAGTAAACGAGAGCTTCAATATTGTAAAGACCGTGAGGGTTGTTGGAGGCTGAATTCGGAACACCTACTGCTAAAATTGAGCTTGGGGCCCCTATATGTAGTCTTTGAGTAAAACCTGCTATAAATTGGGTAAACTTATACTGATAATCTTCTGATAAAGCGTGCGCTTCAAAGTCTACAGTTACCCCATCAATACCGGAACCTAAAACCTCCGAGACTACCTGATCAAACAACCTTTGCTGCGCTATGTCGTGATCCAGCAGTCTTTTGATTAAGTCATCATCCATTAAAGTGATAGTCATAAATACTTTAGTACCTTTAGCATGAGCACTTTCAAACAGGCTTTGCGTGTTCCAGCTTTTAAACGAGAGATAGCCCCTGCTTTCTACATTAATCTCCCCGTCTTCTGTGAGCGGGATATCGAAAAAAGAAAGTATAGTTAAGCCTTCTAAATCAATATTGTCGAATTTGTTTTGAGCCAGTCCCGGAGCAAAGGCAAATACCTCTTCGGTGGTTTTGATTTGGGCTATTGAATAAAGGGAGTTTATAGAAGAAACCAAAGGCGAGATCATCCTCTGGGCAGGCTGTCTCCCATAAATTATGATTACAAGGATTAAAACTAGATCAATTACGGCTGCTAATTTATACCTGCCTCTTTTGGATGTAAAAATACCTCTTAACCCTAAGATTATACTTAGGAAAAATCTGTCTTTGTTGGATGGCAGAAAATTTATCATTTGCTCGGAAATTTCTCTTCGGGGGAAAACGAAATTGAGCTTGAGCGCGGACTATAACAAATAAGTAAGTATTTGTCAAGTTTTAGGTAAGTTTGGGCAGGAAGTTTTGCAAGAATTTAGTAAGAGTTTTTTAAGAAAAAACTTAGACGCTGATTGAACGGGAGATGGGGAAATTCTCTGAATCATCAGTAGTTGGGGGGGTTATTTTAGTAACAGATTTGCTGAAACTTATAAATAACAACCCGATAATGATTAGTACTACCATAAAACTCAGGAAAAACATCAATATTTTATTGTCATAACTTCTTTTAGACATAACTGAGGCTGGTAGAGGCGTGTTTAAGATAATACTCATATAAATTTGACCCTTCCTGAACTGGATATTGCTTGAATTTTTATTAGGTTAGATAAAACAGTACTTAACGGAACAACCCCTTCCCTCTCCACTCTTTTTCTTGTAATTTTCTGAATAACTTTTGCAAAGAAAATATCCATCTGCTTAATCCAAATAGTAAGTAAAACAAATTTTATCTTTTTGAAGTTAAGTTTAAGATAAGTTTGGGTAAGATTTAAGAAAGAACCTTAAGTAGCAAGAAAGTCTAAAGCGGCGGCGGCAGACCAGGCCTGATTTTTACAACTGACTTGACCTGATTTAGAATGAAACTCCATATAAGTGTTATCTTTCTTAACATACAGCTCTATGGGAGTGCCAAAATGATGTAAAGGCATGGAACTTGCCTGTTTTAGCTGAGATGCTTTTTTATGAAATCCAAAATTTTCCAATCCTTCTATAATCAACCCGTTAAGCATCGGCCAAAAGCTTCCGTTATGATAAGAGTCCTGGTTAGGGTTAAAGGTAGGCGATTTTGAACTCATGGTTCTAATCCCTGCATCCGGGACAAACAGATCATCCATAAATCCTCTATTAACAAAGCTTTCAACTAAATCCTGTTCTACTATTGCCTCAGTTTTTCCATTCTTTTGAAAAGATGCCCAAAGCGCTATCAATGGATTAGAAGTTATGGTTTTAATTTGATTTTTATCCCCATCTAAAGCTTGGGCAGCAAAAACAAATCCTTCATCTTGTATTATAAAGTGTTCGTTAAAACACTCCTTCAACTTATCAGCCTGTGATAAAAGTCTTTGGCCAAACAAAGGAAAATGATCTAAATAGAAACTCCCCCAAAGCTTTAGCGCCAACCATGCAAAGGCTTGGGCTTCAACCGGTGCAATGGGGTATTTCGGCATCCTGCCACAACTGTCAAGCAAAGACTCTTTAGAATCTGTCCAGGATTGAACACTCAGTCCTCCGAAACGGCGGGTATTGGGAAAATCATATTCAATAAACAAATCCTTATCAACATCTCCAAAGGTGATTATCCAATTTAGACCTGCTTCAACAGAGGACAAAACCGTAATCAAAAATTCCTGGTCCTGGGTGATTTGCCAATATTTGTATAAAGCTATCAAAGTCAGAGGTGTTGAATCAACAGAATCATAGTTTCTTAAAAATCCATCCGGGTAAACAAACCAGGGAGGATTAAGTTTTACTAAATGTTCATACTTTTCTTTCCTGAATTCATGGATGAATTTACCAGGTTGTTCTCCTGAATCGATATTAAACTGCGTTCCCTGCAAAGTCGCAAGCTTGAGTAATGCTCTTTTGGAAATCTCAAGAAGAGGCAAGGAAGGTTTGAGTGAATGTGCTCTTAAAATCTTGATAATAGTAATTGCGCTATCGCGACCAAATATGCAACCAAATGCTTCATCTCTTCCGGAAGCATTTATACCATCTTCTGTCGCAAGTTCAATCAAGCATCGGTAAAAGGTTTCCCGAAGATTTTGAAAATCAGGGGTAGGCAGAATTTTGGGCATACTAAAACGCGAAGATATCACAAAAAAATTTAAATAACAAGGGGGTAATTCTTTAATATTGAACGCTTTTGCTTTTGTATTACCCTTTGATAAATTGCTTCATATCCATCGGTCATCTTCTCAACGGTAAACTGTTTTAAAGCATATTCTCTGCACGCTGCCCTGTTAATTCCGTTTATATCTGCTACTGCCCTAATCATTCCGTCTATATCTTCAACAATAAATCCTGTCTGTCCGTTAGAAACAATTTCGGGGATCGATCCTTTATTAAAAGCCACTACCGGACAACCACAGGCCATGGCTTCTATCAAAGTTAGTCCAAAAGGCTCGCGCCAAGTGACAGGATGCAGTAAACAACGGGCATGACTCATTAAGTTATTTCTCTGAGCATCATTCACCTCCCCTATCCACCTAATTTGAGAGGATAGCTTGGGTTCTACATATTCATGAAAGTATTGCACATCATGCGGAGCATCAGAAATATTATTTAACTTTGCCGCAATAATCAGCGGTAGATCCAAATATTGAGCTACTTCTATAGCCAAATGAACACCTTTTTCCCGGGAGATCCGGCCCACGAGTAATAGATAGCCATCGTCTAGGTTGGAAAATGAGTAATTTTTCATATCTAACCCGTTGTATACATTTCCTATATAGTTTAAGTCGGGAGCCAGTTCGGATTGGGCCTTCGAGATAGTGACAAGATAAGGATTTCTTAAATTTTCAAAGATTCGCTTTTCATTTACACCCAAAGTCCCATGCAGGGTCATCACCACCGGCGTGGTTGCAATATTTGCCGTAGGAAGACTTAAATAACTGTTATGGTCATGAATTATGTCAAAATCTTTTTGTTTTTGGTAAGCATAGCCGATATTTAGTAAAGATAAGATATTTGGTCCATAAACGTTTTCCCACCTTGCTTCACGGAGGGACTTGGGAAAAATCGCGACTAATTTACCTGAGGTTTGTGAATCACCGCTTGCAAATAAAGTAACATTATGCCCCCTCCTCGCCAACTCTTCGGTTAAAGCATAAATTACTCTTTCCGTTCCCCCATATCTTCGGGGAGGCACCCTCTCGGCAAGACCGGCAATTTGAGCAATTCTAAGCTTTTGCATAATTATTCAGTCGGAGCATTAAAAAGGAGAAGGAGGTGAAAAATTATATCTTTAATCGCTTGCATCATACAATTTACCTTTCAGGCTCTGCCAAACGCCCTCCCCAGAAACAGTAATAATAGTGCTCCTAAAACTGCTACTCCGAAAGACGGGAAATTAAAACCGGTAATACCTACCCCAAAAATCATATTGCCTATAAAACCTCCCAATATAGCTCCCAGTATGCCTAAAACAATTGCCCCAAGCCATCCTCCCCGTGCCGGGTGCGGATCAATGATATTGGCGATGACTCCAACGATAATGCCAAAAACTAACCAGGATGCGAAATTATTCATATTAAATATCTTATTGTTTCATAGTTAATAATCAAACAAAAAAAGGTAAGAATTAGGTAAAAAGTCCGTGTAATAATTATGTAATAAAGTACACTTTTGTATTGAGTTAAGTAAACCTTCTTGCTATACTTTGTAAGAAAATGATAAATAAAATACTTGTTGTTGAAGATGACACCGGTTTACAAAAATACCTTAAAGAACTCTTACTGGATAACAACTACTCAGTTCAGGCAGCTGCCGACGGCATCTCTGCCTTAAACACCGTTGCCAAGCTTCCTCCTGATTTAGTTATTTTAGATTTAGGATTACCTAATATGACCGGGGAGGCGGTTTGCTTGGAGGTCAGAAAAAAATATCCAAATCTGCCTGTTATCATCCTGACTGCAAAGGACAGTATTTCAGATGTAGTTCAAGGGTTAAATTTAGGTGCTGATGATTACATGACCAAACCCTTTGTAGCGGATGAGCTGTTGGCCCGAATCAAAGCCAGGTTAAGAAGTCAAGGCAATGGCGATGCCAAACTGAAGGTGGGAGATTTAGAATTAGATAATAAATCTTTAGAGGTCAAAAGAGCCGGCAAGGCTATCCAGCTTACCCCTCAGGAATTTAAGCTGTTGGAATACCTGATGCATAATAAAGGCAGGATTCTAACACGGGAGATGATCTTAAACCGGGTCTGGCTATATTCCCAAGATATAGAAACAAGGGTAGTTGATGTTTACATAGGTTATCTTAGAAAAAAAGTTGACGGTAATGCCAAGAAAAAACTTCTCCAATCTGTCCGCGGTTTTGGTTACATGATTAAGGAATAACATTACCCTTTCTCTTTAAGAATCCTAACTCTTCCTCTCCTTTTTTTGATATCCTCCACTAATAAATCCCAATCAGGAATTAATAAAGCTGAGGGGTTATTGTATCCAATAAAAACTCGTTCAGGTCCTATTCCTAAACTCTTCGTAAGATAGTTTATTACTGCTCCATAACTCCAAGCCTCAAAAGATTTTAATTGCTCATCAGGCCCCATTACTTCTATAAGCTGAGGAGGTATATTGTAGTAAAATTCCCAGTAAGGAGGAAATTGAACAGCTCCTCTCCCCCTGGTGTCTAAATCACCTCTTAACCTTTCCACTGCTGACTCGATGACTTCAATTTGCAAAGGAGAAGCACCGCTACTAAATTTAGTATACTCTTGTCCAGATAGTGGTCGGTTTTCCGGAATTTTCCCATATATATATGCAAACTGACCTGCTTTTTGTAAATCACCTCCCGCTTCTAGCATTGCATCCCTAAAATAAACTAAGATATGTCTTAAAAGAGGACCTCCTACGAATGCTGCAATATATAATTCATATTTTTCACCTTGAAATTGGCCTTCATGAAGTGCTAGATCGTAAAATAGCTGAGTCCCCAGTGGCCTACCTAACCAAAGATCACCAAATTTAACAGCACTCACCGCTGGCACCTCTTCGCTAGTTACCCAAGCTCTTCTAAGTGCGCTGACTGTTGCCAGACTTAGTTGCTCGTTTGACGCTTCCAGCTCTTTCGGCTCAAAAGGTAAGTACGAAGGTGTTTGAACTAGTCCTAATCTTCTTGCTACCTGCTCACCATGTTCTTCCCAGCTAAGATGACTGATAACCAAAGGGTATCTTGTCTCTTCTTGATAATAGCCTTCTACAAATGTATCAAAGAGCTGCTTATGATAAGTTTTTCCGGATCCCGGTAAACCAATCGTCAGTAATAGTTGGGGGTAATCCTCAGGCTGCTTCTTACCCTCAACTCTTCCCGTTTTTGCTATTAGTCTATTTGTAAAATAGAGAGCAAATTCAAGTAAATTTGAATACTGGGGGTAAGTTTGAGCATCGGATAGGGATAAGTAACGAATACTACGAACCCGTCCCAACTTGGTGATTAAAGGTATATCATATCCTTCTGGGTTTGTTATCATACTTGATAGTTGGCAGTATCAACTCAACTGTTGTTCCTTTCCCCGCCTTAGATTTGAATTTCAATGCTCCATGGTGACGTCTAACTATATTATTTACTAAGTAAAGACCCAATCCCATACCTTCTCTAGAATGATCTTTAGCCCGGTAATAACCTTCCAATATCTTTGGTAACTCTTTTTTATCAAGACCAATACCAGCATCCCTGATTTGTAAAACTAATTGTTTAGAATTACCTCTTAAAAGTAGTTTTATCAGAGTGGGAGGATGAGAAAATTTAATTGCATTATCTATTAAGTTACTAATTGCTTGAAGTATTTTGTCAAAATCACCGATAAAAAGATCGTTTTTACCATCCAGTTGATCTTCAAAAGTAATTTCTCTTTCCGGATAAGTGGAGCTGAAATTATTCAACGACCGCTTTACTATCTCTCTTAACGAATTTTCTTTAAAAATATATTGTAATTCTCCGGATTTTATTCTATTAACCTCTAACAATTCTTTCACTAACTCTGTCAGTCTGAAAAGTTCCCATGATAGTTGCTCAATCCATCTAGATTCAATTTTATCAGTACCGCTTAGCTTAGAATGAAGGAGTTGTACGTACCCATTAACAGAAGTTAGCGGAGTACGTAATTCATGAGCAGCCATGGAAAGAAAAAGATCCCGAGTTTGTAAGGCTTTTTTTGTTTCATCATGTAATTGGGTTTTTCTTATGGCCAAAGTTGCTAATGGACCAAATAGATTCATCAGGCTTAATTCTTCATCCGTAAAATGTTTATTTTTTCCCGACATCACTGACAATATACCTAAAGATTTATCTTTATAGTAGAGCGGTATCAAAATATCAGAATGCACTTTTGCATCCTTAATCTGAGGATGTATTGAGACAATTTCGCCTTCTGTTAGAATTAAAGCCCTGTGCTTTTTAAACACCCGGTACATAAACCCTTTCTTCCTAGGTTTGACCCGGTAAAGAATTGGGTTAGAGGCATAAACCCTTTTAAACTCTCCATCTTGTTCGATCAGGATCGACCCTATATCTCCTTTGATAAGTTTCAAGGCTTCTTTTACTATTAGTTCATAAGTTTCTTCAAGAGTTAAAGGAACTAGAAATTTTAATGCTGCTTTGTAAACTTTTTCTAAGACATTATCTTCCATAGAGTCAATCTTACAAGATTAGCTATAAATTACAAGTTTTTTTGCCTTATTTTGGACGAATTATTACAAGATTCTTACAATAAGAACGGAAATTAGAAAAATTTTACTTAAAGAAAACTTTAAACCAGCCCAGCCAGTTTGGAAAGCGGGGTTTGGCAGATTCACTGGCTCCAAGTATTAACTTTAATTTTTCCTCGGGTATTATCACTATGGTTTCCCCTTTCCTGGTAAGACCGAGTTTATCTCTTGCCTGCTCTTCTATAAATTCCTGCGATTTAATTTGAGTAAGTTTTTTCTGCAGCTGTTTATTTTTGACTTCTAATTTATAGACTATATCAGCGGCCGAAGACAACCTATCTCCAGATTTAACAGCACTCATTATCTGAGACACTAAATTTAGCGCTATCACCAAAACTATTAACATTATTACTCCCAAGATAATTTTCCTGATCATTTTTAGCTTACTACCTTGACAAATAAATCCTATAACATTAAAATAAATGCTATGGTTTCTTTAAAAGATGCACGCCAACAATTTATAGGGCACCTCCAGGGTAAATCCCGTGCCTCTGCTACTATCTTAGCTTATGGCAAAGACATTGAGCAACTGGTTAATTATCTGCAAAAATTGGATAAAACCGATCCAAAAGAGGTTACAACAGAAGATTTACAATTCTTTATGGATAGCCTGGCAAAGGAAGCTTATACCCCTAAATCAATTTCCAGAAAGACCAATTCAACTAAAACTTTTTTTAAATTCCTTAAGACCTCTAATTTAACTACTGATGATCCGGCCACCGGACTGTCTCATCCTAAATTTGAAAACAAACCACCGAGAATCTTAACAAAACTTGAGTATAGAGCTTTGAGGGACGCTTCAAGGGCTGATGTCAGAATGATTGCTGTTATTGAGCTGCTTTTACAAACCGGTATCAGAATCGGCGAGCTTGCCAAGCTTCGGGTTGAAGATGTTAATTTAACTGAAAACACCCTCCATGTTCCCCTGTTTGAGGGAGCAAACGAAAGAACCATTCCCTTAAACAAACCTGCTGCAGATGCAGTTGTCAAATATTTAGAAATCAGACCAAAAACCCCTTCCCACTCTTTATTTATAACCAAAACCGGCCGACCCTTACTTATAAGAAATATCAGAACCGCAATTGACAGATATTTTAGAATTGCCGGAATTAAAGAGGCCAAAGTTAATGATTTGCGCCACACATGGGTAGCACACCAATTGCAATCAGGCGTTCCTATGACCATGGTCTCAAAACTGGCCGGCCATAAAAGACTTTCCACCACAGAGCGCTACCTCCAATTTATCCAGGGCCACAATGGCGAAGGAAAAATTAAACTCGAAGAACTTTAAGGGTGACTAAGATTTTCTCTTGTAAACTTTTTGGTGGCCGCCGATTGCTAAAAATCTAACTGTAGTCTTACTTAACCATTCATAAACAACCCTGATATCCTCTGCAATAGAAAAGGCGCATCTACCTTCCATTGTTCCAGTTAACGAATGATTATCTAATCTTGTATCACGAGGATTTTTCTTAAACCATCTAATTCTTTGGTTTATTTCGGATTCTAACAATGAATCTTCCTTACAAATTTCCGAATACATTTCCTCAAATTCGCCATTCTTAGTTATTTTTGGCATGCCTTTTGGCCTCTACCTTCTTATGCAACTCGGCAAACCAATTTTCTAAATCTTCATCTGTTTCAATTGTCTTAGCTTTATCTATTGGTTCCTTAGCAGCCTCTAAAACCATTTCCTCAAATTCAGGAGTAAAGCCGTTTTCCGTTAACTCAGGGTATAACACTCTTCTAACAGCATCACGCACCAATTCACTAACAGAGCTGTACCCACGTTCTTTAATGGTCTTTTTAATATCTTTATATAAACTGTTAGGTAAAGAGATATTTACTGTAGTCATATAACAAAAATTGTATGGTATTCATACATAAATGTCAAGAAAGATTTTAGTGGGCGGACCTGGATTCGAACCAGGACTCGAATGTGTATAAGACATTTGTGTTAACCGTTACACCATCCGCCCTAGATGTGGCTAATTGTACCAAACTAAAGCCCCAGTGTCATCCTGAAAAGAAAATTATAGTTTCGCTCTTTGGTTAATGTCCGCTTCTACTTGTGTCACGTCCTGACCATATTTTAATCTGGACAGCTCTCTTATTGCCTGGCCAATGGCCGGATTTAACATGGCTTTCCACTTATTCATATCCTTCGTGGTATCCAAAGAAAAAGGCAGCATAGGTTCTCCGGCAACTATAGTTTTAATATAGGCATGAGGAGATTCTACATTGACTAAATCCTGCTCGGAAAAGGTAGGGGAAAACTCATGCTGCAGATAGTTGGCATCCGTCACCCCTACTCTGAAGGCCACCACAGTACCGACATTTCCAAAAACCGCATTTTTCAAATCCTCCCCGATTTGACCAATAAACTGATTGGCTACAGTTAGATTAAGCCGGTATTTTCTGGCCTCAGATAAAATATCTGCAAAGGTTTCTGTAGCAAAGTTTTGAAACTCGTCAACATACAGGTAAAAATCCCTTCTTTGCTCCATCGGCACATTTGTCCGGGACATGGCGGCAGACAGAATCTTTGGCACCAATATTAGACCTAAGAAATTGGAATTTTCCTCCCCGATCTTGCCTTTAGACAGATTCATAATTAAAATTTTCCCTTCATCCATCACTTTTCTTAAATCAAAGGCAGACTTTGACTGACCAATAATATTTCTCATCATTTTATTGGTAACAAAACGCCCGAATTTGGAAACTGTATAGTCTAAAACTTCGGATTTATGAAAGTCTGTGGTTTGGGCAATCTGATCGGTCCAGTAACGCCTGACCACAGGGTCTTGTACAAGTGGCAATAGTTCTTTGACAAACTCCGCATCAGTCATAATCCTCATCACCTCTACAAAGGTAGCTCCGGTTTTACTCATAGCAGTTAACATAGCGTTTCTAACACCGTGCTCAAACCTTGGTCCGATAATTCCGGTTTTATTAGGATCGAAAAGCTTGTACATCAGTCCTATGATTGAGGCCACCACAAAATGTTTTTGCTCCTCAGTATAAGCCTCAAGCATGTTCAATCCAAAAGGACGCGCCACATCTGAGGGGTCAAAATAGATCACATCCTCTGCCCTTTGAGGAGGAATAAGTTCCAGCATCTCCTCTGCCGCATCTCCGTGAGGATCGATAAAACAAAGCCCCTTACCTGCTAAAATATCCTGCAGCATCATACTTTTTAAAAGCTCGGACTTACCTGTACCTGTTCTTCCGATAATATACATATGGCGGCGCCTGTCATCTTCCGATACATAAACCGGCCGCTCTACCCCCCTAAAAACCGATTTACCCATATACAGTCCTGATGTCGGTATCTTTTCCGGTGCCGGAGCTCTTTTGGATGACAGCCAGTTAATATAAGGGGTTTCTATAGATTTGTTGGGGAAATGAAAGATTGATGCCAACTCATCTGCCGTTAAAACAGAAGTCTTTGAGAACCTGGGCATATACCGGTAAATAAAATCAGTCAGAAAGTTTTTTTCCGAAACTACTTTAGCGCCGGTGAAATTATTATACGGACCGCTAAACTGCTCAAAAGCAGCTTTGATATTGGTCAGATGCGCCTTGGCAGACTCTGCCGAGGTAGAAGAAGTCACAATTCTAACCACTGTTTCAAAACCGGATTTGACAATTTTTCCTTCAACCGCCTCAAGCTGCTTGGCATCCGGAGGAGGCTTAGGGCTATCTTCTTTACCCGGATCTTTTTCTTTTTTTACCCACTTTTTACCTGCATCTTTCCATTTATTGTCTGAGGGTGCAATCATAAGCTGCACTGCAGCCCCCTCCCCAAGCTGCATCTTTGCCAAAGCAGAAGTTAAAGCAGACAAAGGATCTGTTGGTAAATCTCTAAAGGTCTTTATAGGAAAATAGTCTGCGCTTTTAAGCTTTAACTGTGCATAGGCTGTTTGGGAAGTTTCAGAAAAGAGGTTATATTCGGAAACTTCTTTGATCTCTGCGTCAGGATATGCACCATGGATCTGCTTTTCTAATAAGTCTTGTAATGATTTGTGGCAGGAGACAAAAAGCTTAATGGATTCATGAACTGCTACTATTTCAAATGATAAGTGCGGCTGAGGCTTAAAGCTGGCAAACATTCCGCCTGATTTTCTAAGGGAGGCAAAGGTTGCAAAAAACTGTTCTGCAGCGTCAATTTTAATCTCATTACCCCTTGGGACCTTGACTTGCAGTAAAACAAACTGCAAAGACTGTTTCTCGCGGTCCTGATACTTTATCCAACCCACCAAGTATTTTTTTAAAAATAGGTATACCCCAACCACCAGTAAAACTGCAGCCAAAGCCGCCACCATTATCATTATTAAACTGGCGAAGTCAAAACCTGCACTCTGTGTAACTTCCATAAACTTACGCTGCCTTATTGTGAATGGATTTTGCTCTATTAAGAGCAATTCTATCCGGATTTATGCTATCTGTAGACCTATCTCTACTTGAACCTCCTACTCCACTTATTGCTTCCTCCAAAGCAGTTCTGGCACGATAATCAATATCGTTTACCATCCCTTTAAGATCTTCTGCAAAAACAGGTCCTTCGTTTGGCGGAACGGTAGAAACTTGATGATGTCCTAGTTGCTGTAACGATTTGCCTACCCTCTTATGTAAATTATTAGCAGGCTGTTCGGCAGATTCCATATCTGTATTATCTCACATAATATATAATCCAACATATGATCTTAAAAGTTTTAGATAAAAGAAAAGAAACCAAAGATTGTTTCAGTTTAATTTTGGAAAAGCCTGAAGGATTTAGGTTTTATCCCGGGCAATATCTGAATATTAAACTGCCTGTGGGTGATCCTTTTGGTAATACCAGAGCTTTTACTATCTCCTCATCACCAACTGAAGATTTTCTAATGATTACCACCACAAAAGGAGAGACTCTTTTTAAAAAATTTATGGAGAATTTAAAGCCGGGTGACACCGTGTCTGCCTCCCATCCGGCCGGCACTTTTATTTTGGATGAAACAGAGCCGGCTGTTTTTATGGCCGGGGGGATAGGCATTACTCCCTTCAGAAGCATGATTAAGTATGCCCTGGATCAAAACTTGGAAACTCCAATCACTTTTCTCTACTCAAACTCAGATAACCAATTTCTTTTTAAACAACAGTTAGATACTTGGGGTTGTAACCTGCCAAAACTTAAGGTAATTTACCATCAAACAAACCAAAACAGCCGCCTAACTAAAACACAAATTGAGCCGATCGTTCAAATGTATGCTAACTCAATATTCTACTTGGCAGGCTCTCCCAATATGGTTGGCTGCTTTGAAAAAATACTTCTAAAACTTGGGGTGGATAGCGACAATATCCGCTATGACAGATTCAGCGG
>CAYSNN010000012.1:6423-20046 GCA_964432475.1 uncultured Gammaproteobacteria bacterium | reverse complement strand
TGTCAATATACAATTCTTTATTAACGATAACCCTATGCATGACGACGTTGTTGATAATCTAAATTAACTGTAAGCTCAAAAGGAATTAAAGAAGACTTAGTTGTGACTGGAAATATAAAATGTTGATTCTGTCTTAATCTATTCCAACATTAATAGATGACATAGGCAGAATTATAACAGCAAATAATTATCACTCATAATCAATAATAATCTTCAATTCCTTTGAATTATCAAAACGGCTAGGGGGTGAATCGCTTGTTCCTTTATAATCATTAACGAAAACATTGATATATTCAGTTTCTTTTCCCTTAATTAAGGCTATATTAATTGTTTCTGTAGGAAACGCAGGGATTTTTTTACCGAAAGTATTCACAGTATCTTCTCCTGTCTCCTGTTTTTGGCTTCCTATATAAATTGCGTAGGACAATAATCTATGTATTCCTTGCACCGGAAATCCAAGTTGCAAAAAATGGTTTTTATTCCATATTTCTTTCCCAACAAAGGATGGGTCTGAGATTTCTGAACCCATATAGCACAAAACGTCTTCGGTCGCTGGAACGTCAACTGACGTAGCATCAAACTTACTCGCTGGTAAAACACTAATAGTTAACTTTTTATTTGCGTTATTAACTTGGATACTGCTTTTCTTTTGAAGAGAATCGGATAATTTTAATGATGGATCTCCATAGAGAACGAAACCATACGTATCTATAGGTAATGTTGGTGTGATTGATTTATCGGTAAGATCAAATGTATATAAACCACTCTTATTTATATCGTTTATCCTGGCAAACCTTAAGATCATTTCATTGTTCATGTCTTTCATTGCTTCACCGACAGGCTTACCCGCTAATAACTGTTGTGTAGCCATCGGCGCATAACCGGAAGGGTTATAAAACCCAAGGAATGCAGATGCACCATTTTCAATAAATTGTTGACCCAATACTTTGGCATTATTGCAACTCATATGAACAATGATCGGCCTATTATCGAAATAGCGGGCGTTACCAGACGTATCTTTAAAGGCATCAAATGTTAGAATCGGGGGCCACTCATTCCGGTTTGTTGTTGGAGATATTCCTTCATCAGAGCCATGAGTCCTCAGTTCAATAACAGCACTATTATAATAATGTTGCACTAATGTAGTTGGATTGGGCATTTGGAAAGCTCGAAAAGAAGAAGAGAATGGAACAATACAGGCTTTCACATAACTGTACTCGTGTACCAAAAATGAGTCATTCGGCTCAATTTTACCAATAGTAAAAGGGTAATTATCAAAGGTAATAGTATCCCCTTTTGGTCCAAGATCGCTAAAATATTTCTGAAGCTGATCTTTGGAAGAAAATGGTAGTCTGCCAACAGCTAAATCTACTAAACCCGTATTATCCATATCGCCATAAAGTGTGGGATCAGTTTTATATAGCTTCGTCCCAGAATCATATACTGCGTAAGGAATTTCTTCATTTGTGCCAATCAATAAAAGATATTCAAATGGAGTTTGATGAAATAACTTTTGAACAGCCTCTCTAATTTGTTGCGGGTCAGCTGTCTCCACTGTGATAAAACCCCATTTTTTTTGAGAAGCAAGTTCCCGGGCAAAGTTTTCACCATCAACCCCCTTTCTTACGACAACTAAACCACTAGACACTTGTGGATTTGTGGAGGGACTTGGTGAAGGCACTGGAGAAGACGAAGAAACGGAAGGAGCTGCCGAAGAAAAATCTTGTGGGTTTTGAATACTATTTTTGTTGGGAACAAAGTACATGTAAGCAAACCAGCCAACTACTAACAGTACTATTGCAACTAATAAAATCAGGATTTGTGTAAAACCTTTTTGGAGCATCAGTTTAAATATAGCATTTCTTAAGAATTATATGCTACAGGTGGCGGTTTAGAATGAATAATCCTCCCCAGCACATCCCTTTCGATAATAATTCTCTCTTTTCTTGGATCAGGCAGTTTAAAGTCGAATTGGAATGGAAAATCTATCGGATCATTAATTGTAGTTGCGTAATGTGCTTCCCTATTTGTGTACCTAAACCTGACATTTTGTGCCTCACTTTCTATAGAATCTGTCTATGATGATTGATAAACTGTTATTGGATTACTTAGTCTGGATGGAAATACTTGAAAGCGATCTTGATAAGCTTAAACCTCAGCCTATGGTATCACTCTTAGCTGCATATAATTATTCTCTTACTACATTTGGAAACAAAGTTATTGGGCAAGTTGATCAAAATATGCAAAACAGTATTCCCGAATTCCTTTATCAATTGGTCCAGTTCTAAATGCTATGTTTTCTCAAACAATGATTTCTGTTCTGTTAAGGAAGGTGCAGGTTTACCTAAGTGTATATAGGCTGACTCAGTTACCACTCTTCCTCTGGAAGTACGCTTTAGAAAGCCTACCTGCATGAGATATGGTTCAATAACATCCTCAATTGTCCCAATATCCTCGGATAATGTGGCAGCCAGAGTCTCAATCCCCACCGGCCCGCCATTAAATTTATCAATTATAGTTAAAAGCAATCTTCTGTCTGAGTCATCCAATCCTAATGGATCAACCTCAAGTAAGTCTAAGGTTTGGCTTAAAAGCTCTTTGGTAACTTTTCCCTGTCCATGAACCTCTGTCACATCTCTTACTCTTTTTAAAAGCTTCAAGGCAATCCTGGGTGTACCTCTGGCTCTTTTAGCAAGCTGGATAACTTCTTCCTGGTCTATGGGAACTTTAATTTTTTTGGCTGCCCGTTTGATGATCCGGGAAAGCTCCTCCGGGCTATAGAAAGATAATCTGTGGATCACTCCAAAACGGTCCCTTAAGGGTGAGGAGACCATGCCTATTCTGGTAGTTGCTCCGATAATAGTTATTTGCGGTAGCTCTAATCTTAGAGTTCTGGCTGAGGGGCCTTTGCCGATCACCATGTCCAAAGCAAAATCCTCCATAGCCGGATAAAGTGTCTCTTCTACTACTTTAGACAACCTGTGGATTTCATCAATAAATAATATGTCATGAGATTCCAGGCTGGTTAAAATAGCAGCCAGGTCTCCGGCTCTTTCAATAGCAGGACCTGAGGTAACCCTGATATTGCTGCTCATTCCTTTGGCGATTAAATGAGCCAATGTTGTTTTACCCAAGCCTGGTGGACCATAAAGCAGAGTGTGTTCCATGGCCTCAGCCCTTTTTTTGGCAGCAGTGATGGCAATATGGAGTGACTCCTTAATTTTCTCCTGTCCAATAAACTCCTCCCAGGCAGTAGCCCTGAGGGAATTAAAAAGTTTCTCTTCTTCTTGAGTTTCTATTTCTTCCGGTATTATTGGATCAGTTTTATTTTTACTCATAGTTTTTTACCCAGGCTGCGTAAGGCATAACTTATTTTTTGTTCAAGGGTTTTTTCAGATGCCGGCACAGCTTGAATTGCCTGCGTTGCTTCCTGTCTGGTATATCCTAAGTTACGTAAGGCTTCAATAGCCTCCGTGCTTTCTTCATTTTCTGAAGTTAGATCCAACTCTTTTAATCCTCCCAGTTTGTTTTTGAGCTCAATGATAATCTTTTGGGCATTTTTATGCCCCAGTCTGGGGACAGTTGTAAAAAAGTCAGTATCAGCACCCTTAATTGCCTGCTCAACTTTCCCCGCTCCTTTATCAATTACCAACAGAGCGGTTTTAGGGCCAATTCCTGACACAGTTAAAGTCAGCTTAAAAAGCTCTAACTCATCGGGAGTGAGAAATCCATATAAATCAAGAATATCCTCCCTGACGTGGGTATAGATAAATAATTCCGCCTTTTGGGATACTTTAAGCAGATTAAGATAATTCGGAGGAACTGTTACTAAATAGCCTACTCCACCAACAAGCAGAATAATTTGCCCGCTGGACTTATGAATTATAGTACCGGATAGAAAACCAATCATTTCATTATTTTAACTTATACTCGGATATCTTACGCATTTTATACGAAAAAGCATGAGTTATGGCAATAGCTAAAGCATCAGCTGTATCATCCTGAACTACCTTTTTAGGCAAATGCAGTATTGATCCTACCATGCTTTGGATCTGATGTTTGGAAGCTTGTCCGTAACCTGTCAAAGCTTGTTTTACCTGAAGAGGAGTATATGAGGCAGTAGGGAGATCAGACTTAGAAGCTGCCAGAAGTATTACCCCCCTGGCTTGTCCAACTGTTAAGGCTGTTTTGGAATTAGCAGCGAAATATAGTTGTTCGATTGCTAAAACCTCAGGGGTGAATTTTTCAATAAGCTTAAGTATAAAATCATAAATCTTGGCCAGCCGCTCATCTAGACCCATCTTTGATAAAGTTTCAAAACAACCATACCCTAAAGCTTTTTGTTTACCTGACTCATCTTTGATTATTCCCCATCCTACTTTACCAATTCCAGGGTCAATACCTAAGATAACCATAATGGAGGTAGTATACCAGAGAAAATAATTTAAATCGCAAGTTACTAACCCCAGGGGTTAGATAGCTTCGAACCCCAGGATTTTTAAGCAAAACAGGTCCAAAGACCCAATTTGGTAGAGAAAATGTTAAACTGAAAATATGCTGCCAAAGATTTTAATAGCTGCTATAGCATTAGTAGGTTTATTTTTTCTCTTGCAGTTTCTGGGGACACCTCCTTGTCCTGATTCCTTAATACTTCAAGCTCCAGTTGATTTAAGTAAAGTAACCTCAATACTATATCCAGGCCAAGTCCGGGGTGGTGATTTCAAACCTCATGGTGGGTTCCGCTTTGATTCCTCAAAGTTTGATGAAGTAGAAGTTAAAGCCCCGATAGATGCAGTACTTGATAGTGCCAGTAGGTATATTGAGCAGGAAGAAATACAATATATGTTTGATTTCCGGACTCCTTGCGGAATAATGTACCGCTTTGACCATCTGTTAACCCTTACCCCTAAATTTGCTGAAATAGTAAAAGGGTTGCCAGCAGCTAAAGAACACGATTCAAGAACTTCCGGACTTAGCCAAAAAATAAGTGTTACCAAGGGGGAAATTATTGCTACAGCGGTTGGGTTTAGAAAAAACAACAACGTTTTTGTAGATTTTGGAGTATATGATATGAGAGGAAAATTTTTTCAAGGCCCAAGGGAAAATGCTATCTGCTGGTTTGACCTTTTACCGCCTGAGGATAGCGCCAAAGTAAAATCCCTTCCCCCGGCTGATTCAAAATCCGGCTCCCAAAGCACCCTCTGCAAACCCTAAATCCCCCACCTCCAAAAACTCTAAATTTTACTCCTTCTACAAGCTCAGTGAAAACAATCCCACCTGGGAGGTGAATTAGATAGGCAACCTAGGGAAAGATTTTCTTATACTTCGACTATTGCTCAGTACAATAGGGACTTTTTTGATAATATTAATAGGTGAGAGTTGAAGTTTACGTCCATCCTAATTCTAAAAGAGAAAGAGTCGAGAAAGATCTGCTTGGAATGTTACATATATATGTAAACCAACCCCCTTTGGAAGGAAGAGCTAACAAAGCAACTATCTCTGCCTTGGCAGATTATTTTAAAGTTAGTAAATCAAGTATCAGACTAATCTCCGGAGCTAAATCAAAACACAAGGTCTACAGCTTTAGATCCCCGCAGGAAACATAAGTGCTGACTTCAGCTTGTGATTTATGAACATTTATCCCTAAAGGTAACTCTGAACGCAATTGATCTAATGTAACATCCAGCGTTGTTTCAGATATTCCACCCGTCACAGAAGTTAATGGGTACTTTACATCACCTACATCAGGGCATATCCCAACATGGATGTGGGCCGGCTGGGCCACATTTGGCGCACCTGTCATGTTTAACATCACTTTAACTTTACCATCAACCTCCGTGAGAATTGCACTACCTGATTCTCCTGAATTATTTTGCTCCGGAAGTACTACAGCCACTTCGCTTGCAGCAGGAGAAGGGCTGGGAGAACCCTCTGTAATACCGGTTGCCGGCTGAGGTGCAGGTGTTGTTTGCTGCATACTGGAAATTAAAACATACCCTACAAGAAGAACTGCCAAAACTCCTACTCCTATCAGAAGATTTCTATTCATTAATATATTTAGATTAGCTCTTTTAGATTAAACTCAGGTAAGGTTTAGTGAAGAGATTTGTAAGAGTTAATTGCAGGTGTTGAAGTAATCTGAAAGTAAATTTACTTTTACCGACCAAGGAGTGTTCCAATCATCCTGCAATATCCCCCCAGTATCTTGCGAATTTGGATTCCAGCTCCAGTAAAAGGAGCTGCAGATACCCTTGCTTTTCATATAACTTATCCATGTCTTTTGTAAAGTAGTATCTTGCGGATTACCTCCGCTGGTACCCATCTTGCCGCCCCACTCACCCGGAACTAAAGTCATACCGCTTGAGGCTAAATATCCAAACTGGGTGTCCCAAACCGAGGGCATATTACCCGGAAAATTAGGATCACTGTAATAAGACTGATAAGCAACATCCGGGCCATAAATATGAGGGGACAAAACTAACTTGCCGCCAGGAATTGCATTTGTAGATATTGGTGTACATTTTTGAGGTTCCAAATTTTCTCCCCAGAAGTGGCCTAAATTTGAAGAACAATTGCCGCTTTCACCTATCCCTTCTACAAATACTAAAATATTCGGGTTGACAGAAAGAACTGCTTGTCCTGCTCTTTCTGCGGCTTTATTCCAATCAGTTCCCGCGTTTCCGCTTCCCCAAGTAGCAGCACCGTGCGGCTCATTTTTTAAATCTAATCCTACAAAGTTTAGTAAATTTGCAAAACGTGTAACAACAGTTTTTAGATCATTAATCCACTGAGTCTCTGAATATGAGGGAGTATACCAAAGCTCAGAGATAGCTAAACAATCAGGCCTGTGATGATCCAAAAGAATATACATCCCCTGAGTATTCAGCTCCTGCAACACCTTATCCAAAACCTGCAAACTATTTAGGCCAACCAGATCCTGATTTTTGCTATAATCTATAGATGTAACACCTACTCCGTTTATGGTAGCGGGACAAACAGGCACTCTGACTGCATTAAAACCTAAGTTTTTCATCTGAGTTATCATCTCTTTGTAACCTCTGGCCCAAAGCCCATGTACAACATGAGTATCTGTTTCAAAACCAAACCAATTAACACCTTTTAACTTAATCTGAGCCCCCTGCTTGAAAATTTTTCCACCGGATACTGTATAACCTGTAAGATTTTGCGTAGTAGTAACAGGAGCAGAAGTTGAGGTAGAGCTTCTTAAACTAATATTATCTATATTAAGTGTTGGTTGCAATTGCCCTTTTGATTCCTGAATTGCAATCCCTTTAATTTGGCTGTTGTTTGCCCCAAGATCTGACAGTAAAATATTATATGTTTTAAAACTATCAGTTGGAATTGGCCCAAAATTCGACAAAGGTAAACTTTTAACCGGTTGGTTGTTAGCATCATACATTATTACTTGATACTGCTGACTTACTTGTGTGGCTTTGGCTATAAAACTTAAATAAGTAAAGGGCGTGGTATCAACTGCTATGTCTGTATGAAGGTATAAGGCTGCCCAGGGGTTGTTGGCGGTAAAACTAATTTGTGAATCCAGGTTAATTGTTGATCCCCAGGACCAATTTATCCAGCCTGTTAACAAAGAGTCTGTATATATATCCAAAGACGAGGAAGACACAGGCGCAGGAGCGGGGGTAGGAGCAGGCGTTGGGGTTGATGCCGGGGTCGGAGTTGGAGTAGGCACCGGAGCAGGTTTTACAAACTCTATCTGATCTAAAAATACAGCTTGTTGATTATTTCCAGTTATATCTTGCCATGCTAATCCTTTAATAAATTTGGAAGAGATAGAAGAAACCGGGATATTATAAACTTTCCAAGAGCCAACCGGAACATCCCCGCCAAAATCCGATAAATTCAATTGGGTAGATAGATTATTATTACCATCATATATAAGCAGTTTAAATTTTGGATTTCCACTGGCAGCCTGCATGGCAAATCTTAAGGAAGATTGGGAGGAGATATCTATTGCATTATCTGAGTGCAGGTAAATTGCTCCCCAGCCGTTTGGACCAAGAGCTAAAGATTTGTTGCCGGAAAAGAGCGGAGCCGGGTTATCAAAATTTACCCAAGTATTCCAAGACCAATTAACCCAACCATTTGATAGTGAATCGTTATAAACAGACAAGGTGTTATCTAAAGCATTAGCAGTTTGTGAGGAAATTAGGATAAAAAGGCTAAAAAAAATAACGGCTGCTAAAATTTTGACTTTGCTGGTCATGGGCAAGAGGCGCTATACTAACAGCCGATAAAATATTTGTCAAGTTTTAGTTTAAGAATAGCCACCAAAATTGCGTAAGGAGTAAGTAAGAGGATTGGATTATTGATGTTTTGGCAGATCAACATCATACCTTAGTCTATAAACTCTTAGCTCAAGACCGGGAGAAAATTGTTTAAAGTCAATCCTTTGAAAATTATTTTCAAAATAGTTTCTGATTTGAGATTCGTATCCCTGATCATATGATAATACCACAAATATTCGGATATACTGACTCTTGTAAGTATTTATTTGGCTCTCTAAACCCTGCTGGCTAAAGCCGGGGATAGCTCCTTGCGCGTATCTATCCCATTCAGGAATAGTGGCAATTCGGGCATAGCCACGATAATAATATTCAATAGGATAAATCGTGAAAGGAGCACTCAAAGTTATAATATCTTTGGGTGTTACTTCTTGATTCAAATAATTAGCCACAGATTGGTAATCTTCTTTAACCGGGCTGGCTGCAACAGTGTTTTGGTAAATAAGTAGACCTAAAAGAATAGCCGTTGTTAATCCCAATGCAACTTTGAAGAAACGTTTCGTGTAACTAATAAGTACCCAAGCCAATATAAAAAATAGGTTTGGGGTGACAAAAATTAAATAGCGCGATAAAAAAAGAGGTTTTATAAAAGATACTGCAAAAGCTAAAGCAATTGGGAAAAAAGCCATAAGCAAAAAGTATTCTAAAAAAAGCGGCTTAGATTTTAATTGCTGAGTGAAAATCAAGAAAACTCCCAATACCGAAACAGGCCATAGTGATATTAAAACTGACTGTATCCCTTGAGGTTGAAATCCAAAGAAAAAATTTACGAAAGCTTGCAATAGGTTAAAACTAGTCGGATGTACAATAACCGGTTGAGTTGTAGATCCTACTCCGGATCTTACTGCTAGATAGATCCAGGGTACAAAAAAAATTACAGTTGAGCCCAATGTGTAAATGTATCTTAAAACAACCGGAAAAATTCTTTCCTCTTCAGGCTTAGTTTTAGATGTTCTAATCCAAAGTTTACTCATCAGATAAACAAATTGGGTGATTACTTGAAAGGTAAAGAAATAATGGGTAAAAAAACCGATCAGCGAAGTTGTTCCTAACATTAACTTATAACTTTTCCCAAAAGACTTTAGAAAACGGATAAAAGATAAATTCTGTAAAGATGAAACCAAAATAAACAAAGTGTACATCCTTGTTTCAGATGAGTACCAGACAATAAAGGGCGATAATGAAAACAGACCGACTGTTATCCAGGCAGTAGTTTTGTCACTTACTTCCGATATTAGTTTATAAAGTATAGGTAAACTAAGGATGAAAAAAAGTAGTGACAACGCCCTGGCAGCTGCTATTTGTGTCCCAAAAATTTGCAACCAAAAATGCAGTATCAGAAAATATAGCGGTACATGTACATCTTCTGCTACCAGGTTAAAAATTGCAGGTATAGATTTTGTAGCAATCCAAACCGACTGAGACTCATCTAATCTGATAGACTGCACTTCTAAAGTAAACGTACTAATAAATAAGGAGACTGCGATTAATGTCCAAGCCAAAATCATAAAACTCTACCCCACCTTAAATTAAATTTAAATAGGCCTTCCCAATTATAGGAGGCTGCTATGTAAGGCACAAACATCGTGCTGTTAAATATTACCCAAGCAATGTTTGTAGCAACAGACGGATTTATCCCGCTTGTGTATATCGCAAAAATCGAGCTGGCTAGTCCAAGTAAAATATAAAATAAATGCGGATATGCCAGAAAAAGAAAGTTACCTTCCTGAGCTTGCTTTGGAGTAACGGCAAAATCCACATTTTGCCTCAAAATAACTGATTTTAAAGCCGATAGCTGCAGTAGAAAACTTGACTGGGAGAAAGAGATAGCCCTAAAAGTCAAAGTACCTTCCGAAGCCAAATAGAGGGTATAAAAGTTCAACAGGATAAACGGCAGGAAATAGAGAGCAAACAAGGAAGTTGCCTGGGCAACCGGAGTTATTCCGCCAAGCAGCAGTATTATGGGAATTAATATATCGATTACAACTACCACACCATTAAAATAAAACAAGGCAGATGAGAGGTATTGCAACTTCTGCTGGATAGTTAACCTTCTTTTAAAAATAGGATTATGTTTGAATAAAACCTCCAAAGAACCTCTAGCCCATCTATGCTGCTGTTTATAGTAAGAGAGTAAATCTTCCGGCGCCAGACCCTCTGCCAGCACCTCTTTTATGTATACTGCCTTCCATCCTTTTTGATAAATAAACAGTGAAGTTAAAAAATCCTCGGCAATATTATCTTCACACATCCCCCCTACCTGATTTAAAGCAGTTCTTCTTATAGCAACATTTGTACCGCAAATTATGGCTGAATTAGATCTAGACTTTCCTTCCGTGATCAGTAAGAAGAAAAATTCTTGCTGCTCCCAAGCTCCGCAGGTGACTTCATTTAATGGGTAGTTTTTATAATATTGGGGCGTTTGAACAAAAGCTATCCGGGGATTAGAAAAATAGTGTAAGACCTTTTTTAAAAAATCTTGATGGACAACCATATCAGCATCCAAAATAACAACTATTTCACCGGATGTCTGTTTTAAAGCATTGTTAATATTCCCGGCTTTAGCACCACCGGGTATTTTTCTTGTAATACACTCTACTTGTAAGTTCTTTGCTAAGTTCTCAAAATCACGCCAATACTCTTTTTTTGCTACAAACCCATCATTTAATACATAAATTTTTTTGTTTCGGTAACTTATATTTTTGGCTGCTTCAACCGTCTGTCTCACTACCCCAACCGGTTCTCCCGCAACAGTAATAAAGATATCAACACTGGGGTTAAGAGGTAAAACCAGATTCTTTATATTCGGCTTAACTTTACCAGGCCAAATTGTCTGCCAAAAGGTCAGAGACATGATCAGATGATAAATTTCTCCAAAAAATAGTGCCGCATATAAAAATGGCTGGCCTATATGCGAGGGGTTTAACCACCATGAAAAATAGATTAGAGCAACTATGGTGTTTATTATTAAAAGCCCTTTGCCAGCTGCCCTTGAGTGTATTATCGGTTTTTGTGTCTGTGTATCCATAGATTCATTCTATCTAAAATTACTGAGCTGTTTATTAAACGAAGCGGCTCCAAACCACAACCAGTTTTGATCAAAATACGGCAGATCTTTACTAAACGTATTAGTGTCATTTGAATAAAGTCTGATGATCTTCTCTTGATAGATCAAATCTGCAAGATTCGGGTCTTTTAAGCTTAGAAAAGATAGTGAGGTAGCATACATTGAAGGACCTTCTCTCTCAAGCAACCTACTCCCATCGTGTGAGTAGCTTTCTACCAATTTTTTCTCTTTTTGATACAACTGATAAAGAAAATTGAATGAATTTTCTAAATAACTTCTGGCCCTATCTTCTCCAAACCACTGGTAATCTAAGGCAATCCGCCAAGGTGTTCTGATAGCATCATAAGAATAATTGGTGCTTAAGTTACTGATACCTGTGGCTTTTAGATTTCCGGTTGAACGCTCAATACTTACCCAATCAGGTGGCAATCCTACTCCTGCATTCCTATCTAGTCTCTCCTGACCAACTTTAAAAAGCAGCTCATAAGCCGGATCGATTAGACTATTCCAATTATTTTCTTTATCTATGTCGGCAAAAATCCTCCAAGCATAGGGGGCAAAATAAGACGGGTTTAAAACTAAAGTATTTGCTCCTCTTGCCCAATTACCAGCTATTAAAAAACGCTTGTTTTGTATCTCATCAGTCTCTATAGTCCAGATGTCTTTGAGAATCTTTTTTGCTTCATCTTCATATTGGGGCTGGCCCCATCTTCTACTGGCCAGGATTAGAGCAAGAGCAATATCTGTATCCGCATCAGCTGCAGCGTTATCACCCCCATCTTTTAAAAACCCAAAACTTTTATCTTCCCTCTCCCCCCAGCGCCAGCCAAATAAGTTATCGTCCGACCTCTTTAAATTTTCCCTTGTCCATTTCCAAATAAGATCAAACATCGGTTTATCGTCAATCCATACTGACCGTAACATGGCATAACTTTGTCCTTCAGAAGTGGTGATATTGTTTCGGGAGGTATCAATAACCCGCCCATCCTGATTGATAAACTGCTCCTTATATTTAACCCAGGAAGAGCTGATTAAAGTATACGGCGAGAAACTGCGGGTTGTATTCCGGTACTTACTGTTTGAATATGCCACAAAAAAAAGCCCAAAAATACCGGTTATTAGTAATAAAATACCAATAGCGGTTCGAGTTACCATGTAGTCTTTTATCCTGCTTGAAATCTAGATAATGGAAGTATCTGGACAAACTCCGGCTCATCCTCTATTTTTGTTTCCTTTCTTTTTGTGATATTAACAACCGGCTCTGGTAATCTTAGATTAAGAAAACTAATACCGGTCCCGATAAAAATAGCTGACAGAGTGGTGATTGCCATACTAAATATAGGTTTTAGACCTTGTTTGGCATAAAACTCTTTTGGTACCGAATGAAGTATTGCAGAAAAATCCGGAGCCTGAATATTACTCGGAAGATTGCTAACCAACTCTTTAGACTCTGTTGCCGTATCTTTAACCTCATCTCCTGATTCTTTCATCATCTTCATGATAGGTATTTCTTGATGGGACGGATTTTGAGTTTCCGGCTGCGGCGCTTTTTGAGGTGTTGGTTGTGTCGTTGGTGCAGTAGTTGGAGCAGGGGTAGTGACAGGAGGAGGACCACCCTGGTTCCCTGTAGTTGGACTTGGATTTGGAACAACGGCATTTATGCTGCCTGACCCAGAGCCAGTCAAAGCTTCTGTCTCACTTAAGTTAACGTCTTTATCCAATTTCCCAAAACCCGTAAGTGTAACTAGACCATCTGCATAAACAGATAAGGGAATTATCCCAATCGTTGCAAAAACAATCAAAAATGACAAAAAAACCATTGGTATTTGTCTCATCATATTTAATCCTCAAACCCAGAGCAGGTAACCTTTGAAATATCTCAGGCTGCCCCCTCTGGGTTTTGAAAAAACTACCTACCTTCACCGCCTTGCTGACCACCGGGTCTTGTGGGCTCATTGCCACCTTGCTGTCCACCCATTCCTCCTCCTTCACTCATTCCGCCGCCTCCGTATTCTCCTCCCATACCTTGATCAATATCCATATTGACCTGTTCGTCTTCACCGCCCTGCCCGCCTTCTCCCTGACCTTTATCCTTGTCTCTTCCTTTATCGCCTGCCATTTGATGTCTCACCCCCTCGCTCTTGCGCTACAATCTCTCCTAGCCTAACTTTATAAAACCTGTTAAATCATCTCGCAAGTTCTTTGAACGAAGGAGCAACCTATTTTGTACAA
>CAYSNN010000012.1:0-6413 GCA_964432475.1 uncultured Gammaproteobacteria bacterium | reverse complement strand
ATCCTTATCCCTTCCTTTATCACCTGCCATTTGATGTCTCACCCCCTTTGTTTTTGAGATAAAATTCTATCCTAGACTAACTTTATAAAAACTGCTAAATAATCAAGTAAGTTCTTTGAAAGAAGGAGCAAACTATTTTGTAAAATACATAAAAATGGACTTTGAGGTTAAAGCAATTCTTTCCTGCGCGCCTGCCGGAGACTCAGTTTCGGAAAGTATCACTATTATATAGTCTCCTTTATCAGTAAAGGTTATCCCAGCATCATGCTTAAACCAGCCCAGATCACCGGTTTTATGAGCAACTTTTGCCGTATCAGGCAGATATTTGGGTAATCCCTCATTCAGACGCTGCTTCTTTAAAAGATCTATCATCTTTTGTGAATAATCATAACTTACCAGTTTTCCCCGGTAAAGCTTTTCAAAAAACAGAACCATATCTTTTGCAGTAGTTTTCGGCGGTGATCCTAACTCTGAGTTGTTAAAACTATTTTTCTTTAAAAAATCTTCTATTTGTGAGTTTTTTACCTTTTTTGCCAAAAGTAATGCCGCATAATTATGAGAGATTGTGATCATCTGTTCTAAAGCCGCGGAAACAGATAAAGAAATTGTGCCTTCTGTCAACTCTGCCTGATCTTTGTCAATATTAAACTCTTTGTTTAAAACAGCTATATCCTGAGTCAATATTTGATCTTCCTTAAGCTCTCCGCTTCTTACTTTGTCAAATACTGTGGCCATCACCCAAAGCTTGTATAAACTACCTGGCTGGAAAACCCTATCGGCGTTTGAAAAGTAGGTTTCTCCTGTTTTCATATTTTTTACAATTACTGCATAAGTTCCCTTTGTACCCTCTAAAGCATTTTCCACAGCTTCTTTTAATGAGGAAGCAGGCTTTATTTGAAACTGCTCACCTAATGTGTTCTCCTTACTGGAAACAGTGCCTGAGGTAGGCTTGCTGTCTTTTTTATTGATACCGGAAAAGATAAAAATTATAGTTACTATTAAAATAAAAATTGAGATGGATATTCGAGTAGCATCATTTTTCCGCTTCCTATGACTGTATTCGATCCGGTAAAACGAATTTGGGTTTGCAAGAATTTTCATTAGATACAGTAATGATAATAACCATAAAGTATTACTTTAGGAAGCGGTCAAAAAACTCTACGGAGCGGCTTAACGCAGCATCTAGATTACCAGAAAGATTATGATCGTCTCCGGGATAAATCAAAAGCTCTGTTTCTTTTCCGGCTGATTTCATCTGCTCTTCCAGTTTTTGAGAAAACTCGACGGGGACAGAAGCGTCTGCCGTTCCGTGATGAATCTGAAGCGGTCCTGATATATCTGACAGATAGGAGTTAGCAGAAATAGAACTCCAAAAGGAAGGATTTTGCTCAGGCGTACCATACTCATCTATTAACTGCTGCCTCCACCTTCTTGCACCTTGGGACAATTGCGGCGGAGGGGTAAAGTTGCCTCTTCTCCAATTATAGATTAAATCAGGGTATGAAGCTACCACTCCAGCCCAGATCACTCCGGCTTTTACATCTTTTGAAACAACCATATTCCTTAAAGTTAAAAAGGCCCCCATAGAATGTCCCCACATTCCAATCTTTTGAGGATTTACTCCCGGATATTTTTTAATAGAAGAAACAGCATTTAAAACATCAATCGTATAGCCATTTGAACCATAACCGCCTGAAGGAGTGCCTTCCGAGTCCCCGTGACCCCGAAAGTCCGGACGAAGCAGCATGTATCCATTTTTTGAAAAAGCATCTGTGTAGGCTGCATACCTTTCAGTTGTTCTGTATTCTGAAGGTGGAATGTACCCATGGTTAAAAACAATCACCGGCCATCCATCTTTTGGCACCTCTCCGTCAGGGACAGTTAAAAGTGCATAAATTTTTAAGCCTTCAGACCGATAAGAAACAATATATCTTTGATAGTTTAAGGCTGGATCTAGAGTTTGCTCTATCATGATATCGGAGCCCGGATACTGCCCTTTCCGAAGAGCTTCTATAGTTAGGGGGTGCAGCTTTTCATCCAAAGGCCCGCCTCCATTTTCTTGTTGCCCTACATTAGTCTTAATTGTACCAATCCCAAGTAAAAGTAGTATGGCAGCTATGAGTAGATGTCGCCGCATAAGGTGAGTTATTATAACATGCACCTTTATAGATATTTATGATATATTAGGAAGATGAACAAGTCAAAAACCTCCTATTCTTCAACGGGCGTTGATTACGATGTGATGGACCCTTTAAAAAAGCTTGCCCAAAATTCAGGCAAACAAACTGCAAAAAATCTATTAAATTTTAATTATAAGGAGGTTGAAGAAAGCCGCGGCGAGTCGGCATTCGTTTGGGAAGAGCAGGACTGTTACCGGGCGTTTGTTATTGAGGGCCTGGGAACAAAAAATTTAGTAGCAGATGAGATGAGTAAAATCACCGGACAAACATATTATGACACAATTGCTCAAGACACAGTTGCTGCAATTGTAAATGACATATTAACGGTTGGCGCTATGCCGCAAGTTATAAACGCTTATTTTGGTTCAGGCGGGCCGGAGTGGTTTTCTGATACCCAAAGGTCAAAAGCTCTGGTAGAAGGCTTTGCAAAAGCTTGTAACTTATCAGGTGCAACTTGGGGCGGCGGGGAAACTCCAGGACTGAAAGGAATCATAAATTCAGAAACTATAGATTTAGCAGGTGCATGTATCGGTATTATTAAACCTAAGGAAAGGCTTACTTTGGGAGATAAATTAACAGAAGGAGATGCAATTTTACTGATAGAAAGCAGCGGCATTCATGCAAACGGTTTATCTTTAGCAAGATCTATCGCCCAAGATCTTCCTCAGGGATATCAAACTCCAGTTTCCAATGAACTAACTTTCGGTGAAGCACTTCTTATCCCAACACACATATACGTCAGTTTAGTTAAAGATATGTTTGAATCACAAATTGATATTCACTATATGGTCAATATCACAGGTCATGGATTTAGAAAACTGATGAGAGCCAATAGAAATTTTACTTATGAAATTAATGAACTACCACCTTATCCTAAGTTGTTTGATTTTATAAAAGAACAATCAGGTAGTAACGACTACGATATGTACAGCAACTTTAATATGGGAGCAGGCTTTGCAATTTATCTACCAACGGAGCAAGTTGAGAAAGCAAAGGAAATCGCTACTCAAAGTAACTTAAAATCATGGAACGCCGGAACCATTCAATCAGGAGTTAAAAAAGTGGTTATTGAACCAAAAAATATTACTTTTGAAGCGGAATCTTTAAATCTGCGTTAGTCCCTGTCATCGTATGTTCTATGTGCTTTAGGTATCAGCTTTTCACTCATAGACGATCCGTCATAAATACAATTTATAGCTTCTGCCAAAAGCTGTGCTATGGAGACTATTATTAATTTCGGATTATTTTTCATCTCGTCGGGCAAAGGCACCGAATCCGTGATAAAAACTTTTTCTATTGGAGATTCACTGATCTTTTTTGCTGCAGGCGGGGAAAATAACCCATGAGTAGCAGCAGCAGAAATACTCTTTGCGCCCCGATCGCAAATGAGTTTAGCAGCATTACAAATTGTCCCGGCTGTATCAATCATATCATCCACCAGCAGTACATCTTTTCCATTCACGTCACCTATCATATCCAAGGCTTCACTTTCGTTATGTTTATCAATATCCCTTTCTTTAAAAACAGTTGCAATACCTTCTGCCTCCAGTAATTCTGCATAAAAAGTAGCTTTTGGTACTCCGCCCTTATCAGGTGAAGCTATCACTAAATTAGGGGATTTAAAATGCTTTTTTAATTCAGGCAGTAATGAATAACTGCCGTATAAATTGTCCCAAGGGACTTCCACAAAACCCGGCTCCTGTTCTGAGTGAATATCTATAGTTAAAATTCTATCTGCACCTGCAAACTCGATTAATCTTGCTACCAATGAGGCAGAAATCGGCACTCTGGGCCTATCCTTCCTATCCTGTCTGGAATATCCAAAATAAGGAATTATCACTGAAATCTCTGAAGCAGACGATCTTTTAGCTGCATCTATTATCAAAAGAAGCTCCATCAAATTTGAATCAACGGGGGTACAAGTCGGCTGGATAATAAATACATCTCTTCTTCTTAAGTTTTCAGGAATTATTACCCTTTTCTCGCCATCTGCGAAAGTGGAAATTGTTTCATGTACATCTTTTCCTAAAATTGAGGCTACTTCTTTAGCCAGCTTTAAATTGGCTGTACCGGTAAGTAATACAAAACCATTATTGTTTGGCATATTTTATTTAAGTTAAATTATATCGATACAAAATTTTATTTACAATACACCCGCTTGAACCAAATTTTCTTTAATTCTTTTGGCAACATTTTTGCTCATAACAGGCACAAATTTTTTCCCTGTAACTTTTTCATATATTCCCATATAAAGCATACTCATCTTTGCCAAAAATTCTGGTGGCATTTTAGGTGCTTTTCCTTCACCTTTATAGCCTTGTTTTTTAAACCAAATACGTAGAGGTTCCTTGTCGTAGCTTTCTGGCTCTTGGCCTTTTTTAAATCTATCTTTATATGTCTTCTTAATCCAGTACCTTGATGAATCAGGAGTATGAATTTCATCAATGAGAACCAATTCTCCTTTTTCATCTAATCCGAATTCATATTTTGTATCAACAAGGATTATTCCTGCTTTGTCACAGATTTTTTGTCCTCTTTCAAAAAGCGCCAAACTAACTTCTTTCATCTGTTTCCAAAGTTTTGGAGAAACGATTTTTTTAGCTAATATTTCTTTTTCAGTCAGTCTTTCATCATGCCCCACTGCTGCTTTTGTTGTAGGAGTAATAACATATTCAGAAAGCTTGGCATTTTTCTTTAAGCCTTCTGGGAATTTTATTCCATAAATTACTCTTTCCCCTTTTTCATAAGAACCCCAAATTGAAGTATCAGTTACACCGGTAATATATCCTCTGACAACCATTTCTATGGGGATTAGTTTACATTCTTTAACAATAAGTACATTTGGGTCGGCAACAGAAATTAGATGGTTTTGGATAATATCGCGCGTTTCTTCAAACCAAAATACAGATAAAGCAGTTAATACTTGACCCTTAAACGGAATAAATCCCAAGACTTTATCAAAAGCAGATATTCTATCCGTTGTAATGATGATTCTTTTGTCTTTTACAATATAAATATCTTTAACTTTTCCCTGACGCTTTTCCCCTAACCCTGAAAGATTTACAGTTTTTAATATATTACTTGGGATATTATCAATAATCTTTTTTTGGCTGATCATTATTTAATCATGGCTGCTTTTTCTTCAACCGCAGCTGCCATTTTTTTCTTATATTCTATTAGTTTCTCTTCCAAGCTTTTATCAGACGTTGCTAAAATCTGCACTGCTAGTAATCCGGCATTTTTTACACCATTTATTGCAACAGTTGCCACAGGAATACCCGGTGGCATCTGCATTGTAGAAAGCAAAGCATCTACCCCGTTTAATACTCCTCTTTCTATGGGAACTCCAATCACCGGGAGAGGAAAATGCGCGGCCACAACTCCTGCTAAATGCGCAGCCATCCCTGCTGCACAGATAATAACTTTACCACCTTGTTGTTGAAAATTATCTACTAATTCTCTGGTTCTTTCGGGGGATCTATGCGCAGAAGAAATTGTTAATTCATATTCCACTCCAAACTCTTCTAAGATTTCTTTCATCTCATCCATCTTAGGCAAATCAGAATCAGAACCAACTATGATTAAAACCTTGTTCATCTTTTATGATAAATTATCAATTTGTTCAGCTAAAGTCAAAGCCTTTTTACTTGCATTACCTATATGGCCTTTGACATCAAATAAATCTTTCAACTGCTCAGGCTTTAAATATTTACCAATTTCTTGATTACTTAAGATCAATTTCTTCATCGGATTTTCCTGACCTGCATGTAAACTTCTCCATGCTTCCATAGAAATTTCCCGGAGTATCTCATGCATTTCCTGTCTATTAGCGCCTTTTTTAACTGCTTCGACGATTATTAATTCACTGGATGAAAACAACCAAAGAAATTCCAAATTTTTGTTTACTACCTCTTCATTAATATCTAGACCTGCAACAATGTTTACACCAGAAGATAATATCTCATCTACCGCCAGAAACATTTCTGGGATTGCCACTCTTCTGTTTGCGGAGTCATCTAAAGTTCTCTCAAGTAACATATGGGCCGCATTATCCCAACTAATTCTGGATAAATTAACTACTAATCTAGCTAAGGAGCAGATTTGTTCTGATTTAATAGGATTTCTTTTAAATGGCATAGCAGAAGAGCCAACTTGTTTTTTACCAAATGGCTCTCTCCATTCACCAAATCCATAAGATTGCATGATCCTCAAATCAAAGGCAAACTTATATAA
>CAYSNN010000011.1:14967-20416 GCA_964432475.1 uncultured Gammaproteobacteria bacterium | reverse complement strand
CAGAAAAAACCAGCCACAGGTTATGACTGCGGCAATGGTATAAAAGGATATACAGTTAATCTGTCTGCTGGTGAAAATATTACAGGCATTGATTTTGGTAATTTTAAGAAGGTGATTATAGACATATTTAAATGGAAAGATTTGGATGCAGATGGAGTGCTGGATGATAATGAAACGGGTATGGGAGGATGGAATATTGATGAGAGTAAAGTGACTACCACTTCCCAAATTCCAGACGGAGGAGGCGCACCTATATTAACAGAGATGGTACAACTGCAGCTTACTTCCCAAACAGATGATAGTGGACACGCTACGTTGCTTATTGATAAACCGGGTACTTATAGGGTGACAGAGCAGTCGCAAAATAATTTCCAAAGGACTTGGCCTGCTGATTCCTTCTTTGATGTATTTGTGGAATTTAGCGGTCAGACAACCGAAGGTGGAACTTCTGTCACTAAAGATAAAAATGGCAACCAGCTTAAGTTTGGTAATGCACCTTTTCAGCAACTTAGCAATGCAAAATTTGTGCCCACCAGCGGTGATGGAAATGCTACCACTTCTATTGTAGTTTTGGGTGATTCAACTATTAGTGTCTCAGGCGGTGAGGGTACCAGCAGTGTATCTTTACCGGCGAATACAGTTATTACCAAAAGCGGTGGAGGAACAATTGACGTTTCGAAGTTAAGTGCTCAAGCTCCTACAATCAGTTCATTGACCGGATTCGATAGTAATACGGTAGTTGATGGAGCGATGCAATGGGGAATTCCAGATTTAGGGTTAGAATTTAGTCAGGCAATTACTTTAAATATTTTTGTTGGTACCAGCCTTAACGGACAAACTCTAAACGTTGTCCGCTCATCAAACGGCACAAGCGGATGGGTATCTGATGGAATTGAGGATCCTAAAACTTGTACAGTTGCCGCAGGGATTTGTACCTTCCAGGCCACCAAAGCCTCATATTATGCTACCACCCATACAACTACTACTGCTTCCACCACCACAACCACCAGTTCTTCTGCTTCTGCCTCGTCCCCTGCCATTGGATGGGATGGTGGAGATGGATTAGGCTGTGCAGTGCACGATTGTTCAGCTAGAAGCACTTCTTTCCAAAATCAAACATCAGTAACCTCGGCACAATTAACCCAAGCACCCGGGCTTACCCAAGGGGTTTTGGGAGTCCAAAGTGATGAACAAATAAACGGTAATGTGGGAGTTGGGGAAATTGAAGGAATATCCACCCCAAGTGCTACTCAGCAGGAACCTGCTGCCACAGCCGGGCCTCAAATACAAGCTGCAACAGGCACGCCGTTTAATGTCAAAGTGGCAGTGATTATAGCAGCATTTGTTCTAGCCGGTTTCGGCCTCTTCAAACTTCTGGTTAAATAGGCTGGCTGTTGCATATTTTAAAAGTTTCTGTTAGAATTCCCACAACAAGTTTAGAGCAACGTCTTGGCACCGAGGTTGTTTCAGAAAGGAAATTTTAGATGCCACTTGATCCAAAAATAAAGCAGAAAATAATTAAAGAGTTTGCCACAAAGTCCGGTGACACAGGTTCTCCTGAAGTCCAAGTTGCCCTTTTAACAGAACAGATTAAAAATCTGACTTCACATCTTAAAGAACATACTCATGATATCCATTCAAGAAGAGGGTTGTTATCCATGGTCAATAAGCGCAGGAGGTTGTTGCAATACTTGGTCAAAAAAGATGAAGAGCGGTATAAAATTGTAATTGAAAAATTGGGGCTGGCAAAATAAGACAATAGATGTTAGAATGTAGAAGGTAGTATTTTGAAGATGGAAAATAGAAGTTAGAGGAAACTAGTTTCTATCCTCTATCCTCAAAAATACTATCCTCGATTTTTCCATATTCTATTGTCAAAGAATATAATCATGAATAAAGTTGTTACAAAAGAAATTGATCTTAATGGTCGTAAATTAAAATTAGAAACAGGTAAATTAGCTTTGCAGGCAGATGCTTCTGTTTTGGTCTCTTGGGGTGAGACAGTCATTTTGGCAACAGTAGCCACTCAGCCTTTAACAGAAGACTTAGGTTATTTCCCCTTATCAGTTGAATATGTAGAAAAGCATTATGCCGGAGGCAGGATATCTTCTTCTAAGTTTATAAAAAGAGAAACCAGGCCTACAGATGAGGCAGTGCTAACCGGCAGGCTAATCGACCGTTCGATCCGTCCGCTTTTTCCTAAAGATTTTAAGCATCAGGTACAGGTAATTTTGACAGTTTTATCAGTCGATCAGGCAAACGATCCTGATATTGTTGGATTAATCGGTGCCTCTGCAGCTTTATCTATTTCCTCTGTTCCCTGGAATGGTCCTATTGCCGGAGCAAGAATTGGTGAAAGAGACGGAAGTTTGGTAGCCAATCCGACTCTTGACCAGATGGAACATCTGAATATGGATCTTTTGGTAGCAGCAGGTAAAGACAAAATCGTCATGATAGAAACCGGCGCCAGTCAAGTGAGCGATGATTTGGTCTTTGAAGGAATTAAAGAAGGATATGCCCAGTCACAACCGATTATTGCCCTAATCGGGGAATTTACAAAAGAAGCCGGTAAAGAAAAACAGACCTACTCTCATTTAGCGGAAGAGGTAGAAGAAGCTTTACTTACAGAGGTTTCTAAAATTACCAAAGAAAGAATTGAGAAGGCGTTATTTGATAATGAACACCCTTGGCATGAGGCCACAGGCGATTTAATTAAAAAAGAGCTGGCAGTTCAATATGCAGAAACTTTAACTCCTCAAATTATCGCCGGCATTTTTGATAAAGTTGCTAAAGAAATCTTGCATGAAACAGTCTTGAAAAAGGGTAAGAGGGTAGATGGCAGGGCAATGGATGAGATCAGACCCTTGTCTATGGAAGTAGGAATTTTGCCAAGAACTCACGGAAGCGCCTTGTTCCAACGAGGTGATACTCAAGTTTTGTCTGTTGCTACTTTAGGTGCTCCATCTTTGCAGCAAACCCTGGATGGAATGGAAGGTGAAAGACAAAAAAGATTCATGCATCACTACAATATGAGTATTAATCCGTTTTCGGTAGGTGAGGTTAAAAGACTTGGTGCGCCAAACAGGCGGGATATCGGCCATGGGTCATTGGCAGAAAAGTCCTTGACTGCAGTCATTCCTACTGAGGATAAGTTTCCATATGCAATAAGAGTTGTATCAGAAGTTTTGGCGGCAAACGCTTCAACTTCTATGGCTTCTGTTTGCGCAACCACCTTGGCGTTACTAAACGCCGGCGTACCTTTAGTGGAACCGGTAGCCGGAATTGCCATGGGTCTTTTTTCCGAAGGAGACAAGATACAAGTAGTTACAGACATGAGAGCTGTGGAAGACTTTTATGGAGAGATGGATTTTAAAGTAGCCGGTACCAAAAACGGAATAACTGCAATTCAAATGGATACAAAGCTTGATGGTTTAACTTTTGAGATTATACAAACTGCACTGGAGATGGGTAAAAAGGCCAGGCTGGAAATTTTAGAAAAGATTAATCAGGTTGTTCCAACAGCCGGTCCCTTGTCTCCGCATGCTCCCAGGGTTGAAATTTTACATATAAAACCTGAGGAAATTGGACTTTTGATCGGCACCGGCGGAAAGACTATCAACTCAATTATCTCCAAGACAGGTGCCGGAATAGATATTGAGGATGACGGAACAGTTATGGTATCCGGTACCAATTCCGAAGGAGTGGATCAGGCTATTGAGCAGATTCAAAATATGTTTAAAACATTTAATGTAGGAGATGAGCTCATGGGTAAAGTAGTGCGCCTCGCTGCTTTTGGAGCATTTGTAGAGATAGCACCCGGTAAAGACGGATTAGTACATATCTCCCAAATGGCATCGGGCCATGTTGAAAGACCGGAAGATGTGGTATCCGAAGGGCAAGAGGTAAAGGTAAGAGTAACAGATGTGTCACCTGATGGTAAGATAGGACTATCAATGCTTTTTGGAGCAGACGTTAAACCTGAATCAGAAGGCAGGCCATCTGGCAGTGGTTTTAGACCGGCAGGTGGCGGATTTAACAGAGAAGATAGAGGCGAAAGACGACCGTTTGGAGACAGGCCCCGCAGCGGCGGATTTGGTGACCGACCCAGGTTTGGCAGCAGTGGTAGAAGTGGCGGATTTGGCGGAAGAAGTCCTAGCGGAAGATCTTCAGGAGGATTCAGATCCTCAGGTGGATTTAGCCGTGAAGGCGGAAGCCGTGGTGACAGACGCAGCGGAGGACGGGATCGGGGTGGTCGCGGCGGATTCGGAAGATAGGGCATAGGTTTTAGAAAGACCATCCAATATGGACTCTGCCAAAAGTCAAATCGAAGAATTAAAAATAAAAGTTTCACAAGCTAGCTTACCCCCAGAAGTTTCTGAAAAACTTAACAATTTACTTTCTTTCCCTGCATCAGGTACAGAATTTGGCAGTCTTGTTGCATATATTAATTTTATTGCTTCTTTACCCTTCTCAAAGTTTGCCCAAGATATCTTAGATATTAATCGTGCGAAACAAATTTTGGACAAAAATCATTATGGATTACAGACAGTTAAAAATAGAATTTTAGAATATTTATCAGTGCTGATCTTAAACAGAAGAAATCCTGAGCGAAGTCTCGCCGAAGGCGGACGAGTCGAAGGACATGCGCCAATTTTGGCCTTTATCGGTTTAGTTGGTACAGGTAAGACGTCCTTAGCTTATTCAATCGCTGAAAGCTTGGGCAGACCAATTATTAGGATTCCTTTTGGGGGTTTAGGGGATCCGGCCAGTTTGCGTGGCCAGTCCCGTTTAAGGACAGAGAGTGAACCCGGTCAAATAATCAAAGCTATAAAGGTGGCTAAAGTCTCAAATCCGGTTATACTTTTAGATGAAATAGACAGGGTTGATGAGGAGCACAGGGTGGATATTATGGGAGTGTTGGTTGAACTTTTAGATCCTGCTCAAAATCAATCGTTTGTTGATCATTATTTGGATTTTCCTTATGATCTGTCTCAAGTGCTATTTATTGCAACTGCAAATAACACCGGCAATATTGCAACAGCGGTGATGGATAGGTTAGAGCCTATTCAAATGCCTTCATATTCTGATGAAGAAAAAACAGTCATTGGTAAAAGCTATCTTCTGCCAAAAGCAATGGATGAGGCGGGGATAGACGGCAACGCTTTACAGATAGATGATACTGTTTGGCCGCAAATTATCAGACCCCTGGGGTTTGATGCGGGGATTAGGTCTTTGTCTCGCAGTTTGCAAACAATATGCAGAAAAATAGCTAAAAGAGTAGTTGACGGAGAGTTGGGACCATTTAAGATAACCGGTGAGAATTTGGGAGAATACTTAAATGAGTGAATTGGTAATTGAAAATTAGTCCATGAAAACCTTTAGTCCAAAACTTAGTTTCAATAAAACTAACAATCAAGTCTTAAAGTTAATTCCATTAGGGGGTGTAGGT
>CAYSNN010000011.1:11013-14957 GCA_964432475.1 uncultured Gammaproteobacteria bacterium | reverse complement strand
GCAGAAGTTTAACAACCAGTCCTTGAAGCTGATTCCCTTAGGCGGCGTCGGTGATGTTACCAAAAATATGTATGTGTATGAATTTGGAGATGATATTATTATCGTTGACTGCGGGGTTGGTTTTCCGGATGAAGGAATGCCTGGGGTTGATTTAGTAATCCCGGACATCACTTATTTAAGAAATAAAAAAGATAAAATTAGAGGTATTTTAATTACTCATGGTCACGAAGATCATATCGGTTCCTTACCTTATCTTTGGCCAGAGCTACAAGTGCCCATCTATACTCAAAAGCTGACTGCTGGATTTATCGGAGCCAAATTCACTGAACACAACCTGCCTAAGAGTAAAATTACAGAAGTTAAAATAGATGAGACTTTAAACTTGGGTGCTTTCCAGGTCTCCTTTTATCAAGTATCTCATTCAGTGCCTGATTCAATGGGGATAGTTATCAAAACACCGGTCGGCTTAATTATTCATCAGGCCGATTTTAAGATTGATTGGACACCGGTCTCAGGACAGGTGACAGATGTGGCAACTGTAGCAAATTTAGGGAAACAAGGGGTTTTGCTTTTACTGATTGACTGTTTAAGAGTAGAGAAGCCGGGATTTAATAAATCGGAAAAGTCCATTGAGGATTCTTTTGAAAAAGCAGCAACAGAGACAAAAGGGAAGTTGCTTATCACAATGACCTCTTCCAATGTTTCCAGGATGCAGCAGGCCATAAATGTAGCTGCAAAGTTAGGGAGGAAAGTAGCTATAGTTGGACGTTCTTTTGAAAAAAACTTTCAAATAGCCAGGGATTTAGGGTATCTAAATGTTCCTCCCGGAATAGTAATTGCATCAGATGTGATTCCGTCTTTTGATGGGAGTAAGTTATTGATTCTGATTGCCGGTTCTCAAGGGCAATCTGATTCATCCTTAGCAAGAGTTGCAAATGAGGATCATAAATTAGTTAAATTAAAGGAAGGGGATAGTGTGGTGTTCTCGGCTGATCCGATTCCTTCTACTGAATCAGCCCAAAATGCTTTAATAGATTCTTTATCAAGACTGGGAGTGAATGTTTATTATTCTGCAATAAATTCGGCCCTGCATGTTAGCGGACACGCAGCCTTAGAAGAGTTGAGGCTTATGGTTAATCTAATCAAGCCAAAATTCTTATTCCCAATTGGTGGGACTTTCAAACACATGAAAGCGTTTTCTTTAATGGCGCAAGATATGGGGTATGATAAAAAGCAGGTTTTAGATGCTGAGGACGGAGATATATTGGAGGTAAGCAAAGAGGACATCCAGCTTACAGGTACTGTTGATGTGCAAAATGTATACGTTGATGGTTTGGGTATCGGTGATGTGGGGCATGTAATTTTGCGGGATAGACAAAAGATGAGTGAAGAAGGGGTAGTGGTGGTTGTCGTTTCTATAGATCAACACACCGGCAAAGTCACTTCTGATATTGATATTATTTCAAGAGGGTTTGTTTTTGAGGATCTGGCAAGAGAGATTTTAGATGAGGCGAGAGATGTGGTAAAGGAGAGTTTGGAAAAGCATGCTCATAAATCTCCTGATTGGCGGTTTGTGAGAAAAATAATAGAGGATGGATTGGAGAAGTTTTTGTATCACGCGACCCAAAGAAGACCTTTGATACTACCTGTTGTAGTAGAGGTCTAACTGTCCTATAGTTAGTGTGGTATAATTGTTATAACTATTATTAAATTATATGTCCCGAAGAAAATCAGTTTATAAACTACCCAAGCTTAAATTAAAACCGAAAACAATTACGGCTGTAGCCGCCCTAATTGCTTTTACCTTTGCTGTTATTTCTGCTGTTGCCATATTTACTAATTCACAAGCTCTTATCTTTTGGAAGGATTTTTTAAGCGAAAGCTTAGGTTTGATGAGTATTTCTGCTCCTGTTATTTTTTTTCTGTCCGGTTTAGTTTTAACAAGATCAAAATGGAAGTTTGCCCAAACAAATGTTTTGCTGGGGTTTATACTGGTAGTTTTATCCCTTGCAGGACTTATTTCTTCTTTTAAAGAAGAAAAGGCAGGTGCAATCGGACAAATTTTATGGAGCGAGCTTTCTTCGTTTGTAACACCATTAGGAGCGGGTGCGTTGTTTGTGCTGCTTTTTTTGGTTGGTTTGGTAGTTTTATTTAACACTTCTTTAGATCAAATCTTTCAAATTTTTGTCTGGATATATGAAACTGTAAGTAAAATCTTTCGATCTATATTTAATAGGCCAAGGACATTTGAAGCAAAGCACATGCCTATTAAAGTGTCCGGAGTGGACGAAAGACCGGCTCAAATTAAAACAGCTGCTCCGATTGTTCATACAAAAGAATCGGTGATTGCAGACGCTTTAGTTCAAAACGTAGCCGGCCAAACAAAAGTTTGGAAATACCCCCCGTTAAGTTTACTCTCTGATAAAGTAGGATCTGCTGCAGACAGGGGGGATGTTAAAAAGTCTGCTTCAATTATTGAAAAAACTTTAGATTCTTTCGGTATACAGGCAAGAGTGGCAGAGGTAAATGGTGGTCCGGCAGTTACCCAATATGCCTTAGAAATATCCGCCGGAACAAAAATCTCAAAGATTGCCAACTTGCAACACGATCTTGCTTTAGCTTTAGCCACCCCAACAGGTACGGTTAGGATTGAGGCTCCAATTCCTGGAAAATCCTTAGTGGGAATTGAGGTTCCTAATAGGTCTTTAGAGATTGTAGGTCTAAAACAGGTTTTGGCATCAGATGAAATGAGTAGGCGTAAATCCAAGTTAGCTGTAGCATTAGGCCGTGATACTTCTTCAAAGCCGATGGTTGTGGACATAGACCGTATGCCCCATTGTCTAATTGCCGGAACAACGGGTTCAGGTAAATCCATTATGTTAAATGCTTTTATTACCTCCCTGCTTTTTAGAAACTCGCCTGATGAGTTGAAGTTGATTTTAATTGACCCAAAAAGAGTAGAGCTGACCAATTTTAACGGTATTCCCCATCTGTTAACACCCGTGATAACTGAACCGGAAAAAATACTTTCATCTTTGAAGTGGGCTATGGCAGAGATGGACAGGCGTTATAAACTGTTCCAATCAGTCGGGGTAAGAAATATTGCCGGTTACAATGAGATGTCCGGCTTCCAAGCTTTGCCGTATATAATTATTATTGTTGATGAACTGGCAGATTTGATGATGTTTGCGCCGGTTGAAATTGAAGATGCAATTACCCGAATTGCTCAACTTGCCCGGGCAACAGGGATTCATTTGGTTGTTGCAACCCAAAGGCCTTCTGTAGATGTTATAACAGGTTTAATTAAAGCCAATATCCCCTGCAGGATAGCTTTTAATGTTTCATCTATGGTTGATTCCCGGGTAATTTTAGACGGGCCTGGAGCAGAGAAATTATTAGGCCGGGGAGATATGTTGTTTTTGCCTCCGGATGCTTCAAAGCCCATGCGTATTCAAGGAGTGTTTGTACAGGACTCCGAGATTAATAATCTAATCAAATACCTTAAGGGCTTAGGCATTGCTCCTCAATATACCACAGAAGTGACCGAGATGCCTTTGGGGAGAGTTGGGGGAAGAGGCGGCGGCGGTAGTGCAGATGGCAGAGATGATCTTTTTGAAGAAGCAGTCAGGACTATTTGTCAGTATGACCGGGCTTCTGCTTCGCTTTTGCAAAGAAGGTTAAAAGTAGGATATGCCAGGGCTGCCAGAATTTTAGATGAGTTGGAAACTGCAGGAATCGTCGGACCCGGAGAAGGCAGCAAACCCCGGGATGTTTTAGTCAGAAATGCCGATGACTACTTTGCCCAAAGTCCAGGAGCTGAAAACTAATTGCAAGTTGGGGATTCTCCGTTTATTGTTTTGCATTGATATAATTTTATAACCTGGTTGCTATCAATATCTATTTTCAAAATCATCATTTTTTGTTCCCATGTGCTTGATCCGGGT
>CAYSNN010000011.1:7700-11003 GCA_964432475.1 uncultured Gammaproteobacteria bacterium | reverse complement strand
TTGCCCAAAGTCCAGGAGCTGAATAATTTACAAAAGTAGTACAATGTAATATAATGATAATTAAGAAGCTGATTTGGGATGAGTGGAATATTGTTCATATCGCCAGGCATAATGTTGAGCAGGAAGAAATAGAAGAGGTCTGTAAAAATAGGAATTTATTCACAAAAGGTAAGGGTGGTAGTTACAAGATGATAGGACAGACGGATGATGGAAGATATTTAGCGATAATTTTGTCACCGAGAGTGGGTGGCTATTCTTATCCAATTACAGCAAGAGATGCTGATAATAAAGAGAAGATTTAAAAATGAAAAAAATTAAAACTGTACCTAAATTTAAAAGTATTCAAGAGGAGGCTGAGTTTTGGGATACTCATTCAACTGAAGATTATCCAGATTTTTGGGAGCCAGTTACCGATATAAAATTTTCCAAGAATTTGAAGTCTATTTATATAAGAGGAGCAAAGCCTCCCAAGAGTAAAATTGTCCAGATGAGGTTGGATGAAGAAACCATTTCTGCTATGGAAAAAGTGGCTAGACATAAAGGTGTTGGCACCTCAACTGTAGGGAGAATGTTAATTCGTGAACGTTTGAGTGAGATGAAAATCATCTAATTGACTGTTACAGTCGCCTGGCAAGTGTCACTTTCATCACCAGAAGAATTAGTTATCTTAGCCTTTGGAGTATAAGTTCCGGCGGAGGAGAAAGTATAAGAGTGGCAGCCATATTGGACCCCCTGATAATCCCAATTTCCATCCCCGTTATAATCTACGAACTCTTGTTGGACAGCTTGATAGGGATTGCTGTTGTTTCCTACACATATATTTGCATTATATGGTGCAGTCCCGTTACTTGATGGTGATATGCTGACTCTGCAAACAGGTTTTGGTTTAGGTGTTGGAGTGGGGGTAGGAGCTGATCCAGCTACACTAAATTCAACTGTTGATTGTTGAGCAGATGAAGCAGTTACATCTTTTTGTTCGCTCCAAGATCCATTATAGGAAATCCTGACTTTATAAGGTCCTGGAGGAACAGTGGAGAAAACAATTTCACCACGGAGGTTATCTGTTCTGTTAGGGCCAGATAGAGTTATTTTATCAGCTGACCTACCATTTAAAACTTTAAAGCCTGAAACGGTTGAGAGTTCGGCAGATGGCGTATAGGCTAAATCTCCATTCGCAGGCTTAACTATAACCTTTACTGCTCCTGTTGCACTATTTAAATCATAAGGATTTGCAGGATTAGAATTAGTTGATGTTGGAGTAGTAGTGGGAGTAGCAGAAGATCTCGGGGTAGGAATTGGAGTATTATTGCTGGTGGAAGATACAGATGATTTAATAGCTTTTGGAGAAGGTGAGGCTGATTGTGTAGGTTTTGCAGAGTCAGAGGAGGACTGTTCAATTGTTTTGGGATTAAATTGAGAGTTAATTACAGGAAAGCTAATTTTTTTGGAAATAACTAAACCACCCACTACCATAACAAGGATAACAAGGATTATTAAAATAGGAGTCAGGCCTTTTTGGTTCATTAGGTAAATCATATCACTCAACAGTGGTAAAATTAAATGGTGGGTTTTGTAACGCAAGCAGACATGGATGAAGTTATTACTCTTTTAAAATCAGGAAAAATCGGGGTTATGCCGACAGATACTTTATATGGGTTGGTGGGTTCTGCCCTAAATCCCGAGGTTGTAGAGAAAATTTACAACCTTCGGAAGCGAGTCAAAGATAAACCCATGATTATATTAATTTCTGAAATAGACGATTTAGAAAAATTTGAAATTAATTTAACAAAAAAGCAATATGAGTTTTTGGAAAAGATTTGGCCAAATCCGGCTTCGGTGGTTTTGCCCTGTCCCAGTGAAAAATTATCATACTTACATAGAGGTAAAGAAAGTTTGGCTTTTAGAGTGCCCAAAGATAAAAATCTTTTAAAAGTTTTAACACAAACTGGTCCTTTGGTTGCACCAAGTGCCAATATAGAAGGTGAAAAACCTGCAGAAAATATCGAAGAAGCAAGAAAATATTTTGGAGACAGTTTATCATTTTATATTGATGCCGGAGAAATCAAATCTCAACCTTCAACTTTAATATCCTTGGATGATAAAGGTGTCTATCTGGTATTAAGGCAAGGTGTATTTAAAATTTAAGAAACAGCTGCTTGAGGAAATGATTTATTTAGCGGGTCTTCATCGGATTCTTGTGAATTAGTTGTTAAATCCTGTAGGATTTGATCTACCGGGTCTAATGCTGTCTTTAATCTTTTTTCTTCCTCGACTCTTTTTTTCCTTTCCAACTGTTCATTGGCAGCCTTTTTAAACCTGGCAAATTGGCTGGTGTCCAAATGCATATAAGCAAGGACTATCTTCTGACAATTATTCTGAGCCAGATTTTTTATATTGGTAAATAAGATAACGTAGGAATCCTGACCGGAGTTTGGGTGTTTGCTATGACTGATTTCAACTTGGTAATCCATTAAGTTCAAAAGGTAATGGTCTTGTAGAGCGCTGGGGTCAAATTTAGAAAGATCTGTGTGTAAGACATTCAATTTGTCTGTTTCTATAAGAGAAGTTAATTGGCTTACGTATCTTTCAGCCTGTGTAGGATCTCCACTAGGAGGAGGCGAGAATGTATTAGGCATTGACCGTATAATAGAAACTTCAGCAGTTTATGTCAACTAGGTAAATGTATATAATATTGAATAAAATGAGAACAGTGGGACAAATTCTAAAGGAAGAGCGAGAAAGAAGACTCTATACCCTGGAGGAGATAGAGAAAGTAACTAAAATCAGGAAAGAATTGCTTGAAGCATTAGAAGCAGGTCAATACCAAAAACTTCCTCCCCCCACTTTTGTTCAAGGATTTATTAAAAATTACGGAAAATTCTTAAAGCTAGATACAGCAAAGCTTCTGGCAGTATTTAGGCGTGAGTTTTCGGAAGGGAAAAACCCTCCCAGAATATTAGAATCTTTTAGTAACCCCATTGATAAAAAGAGGTTTAGATTAACACCAACAAAGGTTGTAGTAAGTGTTGTGTTAAGTTTGATAATAATCTTTTTTACCTATCTTTGGTTTGAGTACAGATTTTTAGTCGGAGCACCCTTTTTGGAAGTTGAGCAACCTGCAGACCAGCTAAATAGCACATCTTCAGAGATTACAATTTTAGGAAGAACTGATCCGGAGGCAAAGGTCAGTATTAATGACCAGGAAATACAAGTAGATCAAAATGGAAAGTTCTCTCAATCCCTCAAGCTTTCAGATAATGTAAATAATATAGTAATTACAGCAACTGCAAAAAGCGGTAAGTC
>CAYSNN010000011.1:0-7600 GCA_964432475.1 uncultured Gammaproteobacteria bacterium | reverse complement strand
TACTTCAGGTGGCTCTAATTTTTTTGATTCTGCTGCTATCTGTTTTCTTGGCTATAACCGGATTTCAGGTTTTTATAATACTGCGTAATTTAAAGAAAGCTTTAGATAGACTAAATTCTGTTCTAAAAACAGGAGAAAATATAGTCTCAGAAATTGAAAAACCGGTTGAAGCAACGGCAAATTTAGTAACAAGTCTAAGTGGTGGAGCAAAAGCGGTAACGAAAGCTTCAACTCCTAAACAAAAGAGATTCTACAGAAAAGTTTTGTAAGATATAATACCTAAATGACAGGGCGAGATTTACGGGAGAAATTTTTAAAGTTTTTTATAGAAAAAGATCATCAACAGATTAATCCAGCGCCCTTAGTATTGGAGGGTGATTCTACGACTCTTTTTACTTCATCAGGTATGCAGCCGCTGATTCCTTATTTATCAGGGAAGGATCATCCGGATGGCAGAAGACTGGTTAACTCCCAGCCGTGCTTCAGGGCAGAGGATATGGATGAAGTTGGGGATAATCGCCACACCACTTTTTTTGAAATGCTGGGCAATTGGTCTTTGGGGGATTATTTTAAAGATGACCAACTTAGATGGTTTTATCAATTTTTAACAGAAGATCTGAAGTTAGATCCAAACAAACTCTATTTTTCAGTTTTTGAGGGAAATGAATTTATCCCAAAGGATGAAAAGACTTACCAAAATTGGAGAAGTATAGGAGTTGCAAAAGATCATATATATTTTTATGGTATAGAAAAGAATTGGTGGTCCCGCTCCGGTACTCCGGATAATATGCCTGTAGGAGAGATTGGCGGACCTGATTCTGAGGTGTTTTATGACTTTGGTACTCCGCACAATCCAAACTTCGGAGATGGGTGTCATCCAAACTGTGACTGTGGTAGGTTTTTGGAAATAGGTAACTCTGTTTTTATTCAGTACAAAAAAGTGGGAGATGGACAGTTTGAAAAGCTCTCTCAGCAAAATGTTGATTTTGGAGGTGGGTTAGAAAGACTAGCAGCAGCGACTTTAGATACGCCTGATATCTTTCAAACAGACCTTTTTTGGCCAATTCTAGAAAGAATGGAAGAGCAAACCGGAAAAGAGTACGGTGAAGACAAACTTACTACACATGCCTTTAGGATAGCGGCGGATCACATTAAAGCAGCTGCATTTTTAATTAAAGCCGGGGTAGTCCCTTCAAATAAGCTTCAGGGTTATGTCCTAAGAAGGCTGCTCAGAAGGACGATGGTAAAGCTTACTCAAGCAGGCTTTGATGCGGTGGAGATCCTGCCGAAGCTAATTGATCCTGTAATAGATATTTATGAAGGTAGCGGATATTTTGTTATCGGTGATTGGGATACAATTAAACAAATAGTTTCAGATGAGTTAAAAAAGTTTCAGCAAACTTTAAACAAGGGGTTAAAAGAAATTGGAAAGATAGATAAAATTGATGGCAAAATCGCTTTTGATCTTTACCAGTCGTACGGATTCCCCTGGGAGTTAACGGAGGAGCTTTTTAGACAAAAAGGTCAAAAAATAGATAAAAGACAGTTTGAAGAAGAATTTACCAAACATAGAGAACTCAGTAGAACAGCTTCTGCGGGGATGTTTAAAGGAGGTTTAGCCGGACATTCGGATATAGAAATTAAATACCACACTGCCACGCATTTATTGCACCAGGCTTTGCGGGATGTATTAGGTCCGGAAGTTTTTCAAAAAGGATCTAATATAAATACGGAAAGACTTAGGTTTGATTTCTCTTTTGATAGAAAAATGACTGAAGAAGAAATCAGACAGACAGAAGATCTCATAAATCAGAAAATTAAGCAGGATCTGAAAGTAGATAGAAAAATAGTTTCTTTAGAGCAGGCAAGGGAGCTTCGCGCAATTGGACTTTTTGATGAAAAATACGGAAAAGAGGTTAGTATTTATGCAATTGGCCCGGAGTTTAAGCCGGACCCTAACGCAAAAGACAAAAGAGATAGGGGGGGATATTATTCCTTAGAATTTTGCGGCGGACCGCACGTTTCCAGTACTGGGGTCATCGGAAAAATTAAAATTATAAAAGAGGAAGCTATATCCTCTGGAGTACGTCGAATTAAAGCAGAAATTGTGTTAAGATAGTCATGAATGAGTTTTCTGTCTGACCTCACATCTGCCTTGCCTTTTGGAAAAAAGGCTAAGGCACTAGAGCATTTTTTTGCGCTAAATATAGCCAGCGAAAGACTAGTTGCTGCTTTGTGGACAATTGAAGATAAGCAGTTAAAGATTTTAGAAACAGCTTCGGAGTCCTATGCTTCTTTAGATGAGTTAATTTCCGTTACCGACAAGCTCTTAGACGCTATTTTGGGAACCAGGGAAGCTGAACCTCAGAAAATTCTTTTTGGTGTACCCAGTTCTTGGCTTGCAGATGAAAATTTAAAAGGTGAATATTTGAAAATTCTAAGAAGTTTAGTAAAAGAACTGGAATTGACCCCGATGGCGTATGTTGAAACAACTCATGCCTTGGTCCATTTCTTGGAAAAACAAGAATCTGTGCCGCCAACTGCAATACTGGTGGGGTTTGAAGGCCGGTATTTAACAGTGACTGTGGTCAGAGCAGGGAAAATTGATGGGGTTAAAGTTGTTTCAAGGGGGGAGGACAGTAGCGGCTCGGATATAGAAAAAGCCTTGTTGACATTTACCGGTGTTGAGACCTTACCTTCAAAGATCTTTATTTACGGACCGGAAAGTCCGGAACTGAAGAATCAGCTTTTATCTTTTTCCTGGATGTCTAAATTATCTTTTCTGCATTTTCCCAAAATAGAAAGTTTACAAGATCAGATTGAAATAAAAAGTATTTGTCTGGCTGGAGCATCTGAATTAGATGGAAGTATTTCATACACAGAACAGACAATTAACCAGTCGGAAGCAAAGAGTACAGGTTTGGCAGCAGTAACGGAAGAGTCAGAATCTGACAAAGAAGAAGTGCAGGATGAAGATGTCAAACATGTTAAAGAAGCGGAGAAGAAAGAGGTTGAAGGTGAAGATTTTGGGTTTATGGTTGGTGATATAGCAAAAGAGGAAGTAAAAGAGACAGTTTTGGCTGCTGAAGAAGAGGAATTCTTGGAATCTGACCAAGCTCCTCAAGAGACCAAAATGATTGAAGTGGAAGATTTTGAGCATGAATTACCCGCTCCTTCCTCAGCTGTCTCTTCACTTGAAAAACCGAAGAAGGGATTTTCGCTTAAAAAATTCATCCCTAAAAACTTTAAAACTACAGCTATATTATTGGGGGTTTCTGTTGTGATATTTTCTATTTTGGGAGCTTTGGTGTTTTTACCAAAAGCTGAGGTCAAAATTTTTGTAGAACCTAAGGTTTTGGAAAGGGATACACAAGCAACAGCAGATCCTAACCAAAAATTAGTTGATGAAAACAGCAAAATTATTCCGGGCCAGCTTGTAGATGTTGAAGTTTCAGGCTCGTCAAAGGCTAGCGCTACAGGTAAAAAGCAAATTGGAGATCCTGCTAAGGGGACAATCCTGGTTTACAACAAGACTTTCGAGTCTCAGTCTTTGAGCAAGGGGACACAGATATCTGGGCCATCCGGTGTTAAATTCACATTAGATACTAATGTAACAGTGGCTTCCCAATCTGCAGCTGAAAGCGGTATTACCTTTGGGAAAACCAATGCAACAGTAACAGCATCTACCGTTGGGGCTGATGGAAATCTACCCTCAGGTACACAGTTTGCGGTAGCCAATCATTCCTCAGACAAGTTGATTGCTAAAGCTGAAGGTAACTTTTCTGGTGGAACTTCAAAAGAAGTAACTGTGGTTTCAAGCGATGATCAGCAAAGGCTTCTGGCATCTTTAACATCAGACTTGAGAAAACAAGCGCAACAGAAACTTCAAGACCAGCTGCCGGAAAAAAAGATACTTGAGGAGGCATTATCAGAGGAAATTGTTAAAAAGTCATTCAATAAAAATATAAATGATCAGGCATCCGAATTTTCGCTTAATTTAACAGCCAAATACAAAGGTACTGCATTTGAAGAGAAAGATCTAAGGCTGATTGTGTCAAGGCTTGTGACAACACAAGTTCCGGATGGGTTTAAATTGAACTTAGAAGATACGGAAGTTCAAGCAGACGTTTCAAAGCTGGAAAAAGACGGTAAACTAATATTCTTGGCTCGTTTTAAAGCAAAGCTCCTACCTAAAATAGACACCGAGAAAGTGAAAAAACAGATTCAGGGGAAGAGTGTCAGTGAGGCTATAACTATCTTGAAGGGGATGGAAAATATATTAGGGGCAGAGATTAAAACTTCCCCTGCCTTGCCTCAAATCCTGCAAAGGGTTCCGATTATAGATCAAAATATTAGGATTGAAGTGGGACTGAAATGATGCTGTTATCCAAGTTAATCCCCTTAGGATTTTTGCTAATAGGTGTTTTTTTGCTGATGCAGGTTATACTGCCGGTTGCATCCTTTAAGATGTGGGAATTGGGACAAAGCAGTAGTGATGATGTGTTACTGGTTAGCCCGAGCGTTTCTAAGGGGAATCAGGTTCTTGGAGTTTCAATCCAAAAAAAAGATAACTTTCCTGCTTTTATCTCCACCTTAAGCAGAGAAGCAAGGATTGTTTATCGGGAGTTTACTTTAACAATACCTAAGCTTAAAATAGATAAAGTTTTGGTTTTGGTTGACAGTAACGATCTATCAAAAGGATTAGTCCATCTTCCCGGTACAGCTTTGCCGGGAGAGAGGGGAAATGTTTTTATATCCGGCCACTCTGCTTTAAGCAGGATTTTTAATTTGCAAACTGCCCAGTTTGCGGCTCTTACAAATTTGAAAAAAGGTGATGAGATAGTGTTGGAGGCAAACGGTGCGCAGTTTAAATACGAAGTTATCGGGTCAAAAGTAGTTGACCCTAAAGACCTATCGGTCGTAAACTCTCCGGAAAGCTTAGGAAGGTATGTAACTCTTATGACCTGCGTGCCTCCGGGATTAAACTTTAAAAGACTTGTTGTTTTAGGTAAGATGATTTAATGAAATATCTTGGTATAGACTTTGGACTAAAAAGAATTGGCTTGGCAATTTCTGAAGGTAATATAGCTTCTCCTTGGAAAATAGTTGAGGTAAGAAATTTTCCCGATGCAATAGAAAAGATTTCAAAAATTATGACAGATGAGGGGTTTGAGAAAGTAGTTGTTGGTCTGCCGGAGGGTAAGATGGGTGAAAACGTAGTCGGTTTTGTTAAAGGCTTAAGAAGCTTAGGTTTCTATGTAGAGACTGCAGATGAGACTTTATCTTCAAAAAAAGCTTTAAAGGGGATGATAACATTAGGTGTTTCAAAAAAAGACCGGCGACTGTTGGACGCATACTCAGCAGCAGAAATTCTGCAAAATTATTTGGATTCATTATGAAAAAAATACTTGTCCTTCTTTTAATCTTGACAGTATTATTTTTTTTGGTTAAAGGCTGGTGGAGTTATCAGCTTGCTCCTATCGGTACGGATAAAATAACTAGAGATATAGTTATTCAAAAAGGACAAAGCTTAAGTAAAATTGCTGACCAGTTGAAAAAAGAAAGTTTAATCCGCTCGCCTTTGGTTTTTAATTTATATGTTCGCCAAAAGGGATTATCCTCTAAATTGCAGGCTGGACTTTTCCGGCTGTCTCCGTCTATGTCTACTGAAGAGATAGTCACATCTTTAACTCGCGGTCCGGAGGGGATTTGGGTTAGGTTACAAGAAGGGTGGAGGGTGGAAGAGATGGCAGAAGAGTTAAATTCGAAATTCGAAATTCGAAATTCGAAATTTTTGGCAGTTGCCAAAGAAGGGTATATGTTCCCGGACAGTTATCTTTTCCCCAGAGAAGCGATAGTCTCCCTGGTGGTAGATACACTAAGAGATACTTTCGAGAGGCGGTTCTCACAAGATTTACGGTCAAAAATTAAAAGTCAGAGTTTGACTGAAGAGCAGGGAGTAATTATTGCATCTATTGTAGAGCGGGAAGCAAGGTCTGATAAGGTAAGACAGATGGTAGCCTCAATTCTTCTGAAAAGATATAAAATAGGGATGGGTTTAAATGCCGATGCAACACTGCAGTATGCCTTAGGTTTCCAAAAACAGGAGAAGAGTTGGTGGAAGAGACATTTGACCAGCGAAGATAAAAAAGTTGATTCCCCTTTTAATACTTATCTTCACTCTGGTTTGCCTCCTGCGCCAATTTGTAACCCCTCTGTTTCATCGCTTCAGGCAGTTGCTAATGCCGATTCCTCAACCCCGTATTTATATTATTATCATGACTCAAAGGGCAATTCACATTATGCCAAAACTTTGGAAGAACATAACCAAAATGTTAATAATTATCCATAAATATGGAAAGGTTTGAAGTTAAAGTTAATAACTTTAGTACACGAGTATTTATGAGGGTTACAGGGGCACAACGTGAAGCCTTAGCAAAAGCTCTTCGCCGTGATGAGCCTGGATTATTAAATATGAGTGCCAGAAATGGATCAAGTAGCGCACTCGACATAATAAGAAGGGGAGATGACGGTAAATTTTTGATTGATGTTTCTAAGATAGATACAGAGGGTGTAGTACACGAAGAGCCATTTATAATAAGGAGACTTGACTCTTCTGATAGAATTTGATGGTGTATAAATTTTGGGGAAAAGTAAGAACAGATAAACAAAGAGGGAAAACTTTAGGATTTCCAACTGCCAATATAAATTGTAAAAAAGATATCCCGGAGGGAATCTATATCTCTAGATTTAAGTTAAAAGGAAAAGAGTATCCTGCACTAACTTTTATTGGAGGTGCAAAGACTTTTAACGAGACAAAATTTCAAGCTGAAACTTTTATTTTAGACTTTAATAAAAACATCTATAATTCTTGGGTTACGGTGACACTTATCAAAAAAATTCGTTCAAATCAGAAATTTGAAAATGAAAAAGAATTAATAAAGCAAATAAAAAAAGACGAGAAAGCCGCCAGAAAATATTTTTCCTCCCATTGACAATTATGTAACCATTGTATATACTTTGGTTACTATGAGGACGGTTATTCATATTAAAACTGATCGTGAGGTTAAGAAAAATGCCCAGCAGGCAGCCAAAGACTTGGGTTTAACTTTATCTGATATTATTAATGCTGCTTTGCGAAATTTTATCAGAACAAGAGAAGTCATTTTTTCCGATATTCCTACAATGACCCCCGAATTTGAAAAACTACTTGGTCCCATAGAGGAAGATATCAAAAAGGGTAGGAATCTTTCTCCTGGTTTCAGTAATATGGATGACGCGATTGAATACCTCAAGAAACAATGGTGATAGACTTCCATAGAGATTTTATCAAAGACTCTAAAAGACTAACTACTAAGCTAAAAGAAAGATTGACACAAAGATTAAAAGTATTCGAGATTGATGAATTTGATCCTACCTTGAACAATCATTCCTTGAGAGGAAGATATTTGGGATATAGAAGTATTAATATAACTGGTGATTTACGGGCAATCTACAAGAGGACGGGAAGTCATATCATTTTTGTGGCCATAGATTCACACAGTAATTTATATGGTTAATTTTTTTCACCCCTTGACTTAATTAGTTTATATGTTAAACT
>CAYSNN010000010.1:0-21491 GCA_964432475.1 uncultured Gammaproteobacteria bacterium | reverse complement strand
CGGTTTTAGGTAGATTTGATATCTTTGCATATATACACCATAATACTAGTGGTGTATATTGTCAAGTGAGAAATTTGTGCTATTATTTACTTTTATGAAATCCACAGCAATTGCTCCATCAAATATTGCTTTTACTAAATACTGGGGTAGAAGAGATGAAGTTTTAAGACTTCCGGAAAACGGCAGTATATCCATGTGCCTTTCTAATTTACTAACTACTACTACCGTAGAATTTCAGGATGATTTAAAGGAAGACCAAGTGCTGTTAAATGGTGAGGTTGAGGCTGGCGAAGATTCCAGAGTTATTAAGCACTTAGACAGAATCCGAAAACTGGCAGGTATTAGCACAAAGGCAAAAGTTGTTTCCAATAATAATTTTCCTACAGGCACAGGACTTTCCTCCTCTGCTTCAGGCTTTGCAGCCCTTTCTTTGGCTGCCTCCAAAGCTGCCGGATTAAACTTATCAGAAGAAGAACTTTCTATTTTAGCTAGACAAGGTTCTGGTTCTGCCTGCAGGTCTATCCCTTCAGGATTTGTGGAATGGCTGGACGGAGACACCTCCGAAACCTCATATGCTACACAAATTTTTCCTCCGGACTTTTGGGATATAGCAGACGTAGTAGCAATTGTCTCATCCGGCAAAAAAGATGTCCCAACCAATATCGGTCAGCAAACCGCTACAAGCAGCCCTTTTATGCCCACCAGAAGAACTCATATGGCAGAAAAAAACCTGACTGTCAAAAAACTTATTGAGGCAAAAGATTTTACAAAATTTGGACAACTGGTAGAATCCGAAGCATTAGAGCTACACGCCATTATGATTACCCAAACTCCTCCGCTTATTTACTGGCAGCCAAATACCATACTCATAATGAAGTTAGTTCAAAAGTGGCGTTCCGAGGGCTTAGAAGTCTACTTTACCATCAACACCGGACAAGATGTACACACCATTGTAGAGCAGAAAAACGTTGAAAACTTAAAGAAAAAATTAGAAGCTTTGGAAGAAGTGAGAAATATAATTGTTAACACTCCGGGCGAAGGCACCAGACTTTCAAAAAATCACCTGTTTTAATATCTTTAATCCTTCATTTGCCCAGGCTGTGTAGTTTTGAGGATTTTGTTCCATATCATTTAACAAATCCTGCTTTTTAACCCATTTATACTCGTATGCCACATCGGAATTCAGTTTAACTTCTCCATTGTATTCTCCTATAAGTAAAAAATCATGTTCATTTTCGCAAAGAGGCCCGACTCGGGCAAAATAATTAAACTCTCCAACCACCTTTAAATCAGTAATATTTTCTATGTTTAATTCATCCTTAAGAGACCGAAGTGTTGCTTCTTCTGAAGTCTCATCTTTACCGTCTTTTCTATGAAGAGGGTGGGTGGAGGCGGTAAAATCCCAGATATTATCAAATACTTTATGCTTTCTTTTCTGCAAAAGCACTTCTCCATTTTTGTTATAAATCAAAACAGTAATTGCCAGATGCCTCCTGCCTTCTCCTGTATGTCCTGCCTGCTTGGGGATATATTCTAAAAATTTCCCTTCATCGTCACAAGCTAAAATTATTTGATCATCCATAAGGGAATATTATACTCAAAACTTAAGTTAATACGGAAGAGACAGAACTTGTAAGGCAGATAAAGCAAGCCAGATTATTAGAACACCTGACAAAAGCAGTAAAGTCTCAATCAAAGCAACAACTCTTCTGTCTTCATTATGAATTTCCGGTATCAAATCTGATGCTGCGATATAAATAAAAAATCCTGCCGAGAGAGATAAAAGTATGGGTAAAAAGGCTTCGATCGATTCTCCAATCATATAGGTTAATATCGCCCCAAACAAAGCTACAAGAGCACTAAGGAGGTTTAAAAGCAACACTTTACCCCTTTTCATCCCCCGGTGAAGCAGTATTCCAAAATCTCCAATCTCTTGAGGAATTTCATGAGCAGCAACAGCAAGTGTTGTAACAATACCCAAAGGGATATTGACTAAAAAGGTGGCCGCAATCACCACCCCGTCTATAAAGTTATGGACACTATCTCCTAAAATAACCAGCGGCACAATAGACTTTGCTTCCTTTTTTGAATCAATCTGAGTATGGTCATGGTGGTGGTGAAACCAATGAATAAATCGCTCAATGAGGAAAAAAGATAAGATCCCCAGTAAGGTCCAAACGAAAATATTTACCTCCCCTAATTCTTCTGCATGCTCACTCGCTTCCGGCAAAAGATCAAAGAAAGCAGTTCCGAGTAAAGCTCCGGCCGCAAATGAAGAAAGATAGTGGGAAATTCTGACTGCAAATTTTTCTTTAAGGAGTAAAAGTACTCCACCAATTAAGGCAACCACACTTCCTAAAAATGTAAAAAACAGGATATAACCTAAAGTAGACATCTGCATGTATTGTAAATGCAAATCAGTTACATTTACAATATCTTATTAAAGATAGCCTTAATCAAACTGGTTAGCTACTTTACAACAGACTCCATGTCTTTCCAGGAATAGGCTCCGGAAAAATTAGTAGTGTTTACATAAAACCCCGGCGTTCCGGAAACCCCAATACTTGCTGCTATAGATGAGTCTTCTGAGAGTCTGGCATCATATTTACCGCTGTCTAAACATTTCTTCATTTCATTTGCATCAGTGGCGCTTGCTAAAAAGCTTGCCAGTTCCTGAGACTTTGCCTTGTCGTTTTTGACTTGATTATTTAGTAAATCATATCCTTCAGCAGACATTAATTTATCATGTACCGGCCAAAACTGACCTTTTTCGTGGGCGCAATATAAGGCCTTTGTTCCCATTTCACCATTGCCATGTCCGTTAGTATAGATCCAAACAAAAGCTGCCTGGCCTTTATCAACCAACTCTTTCATCTTGGGTACCGGAGCAATATAAGTTCCACCATCGGTAGAAAGTGTAAACCGGGAACCTACCTGTTTGTTAAGCTCCGGATTTTTACCGGCAGCAATATGGCAGTAAGGACAGCTTGGGTCTGCTACTTCGACAAGTAAATTTTTGCTGTTTTTATCACCAAATTGAATATATTTACCACTGAAGAGTGCTTGTATTGTATCCAGCGTCACTGTTGGCGCTTGAGGTTGAGCAGCAGCAGGTTGCTGAGAAGCGGTAGGCTGAGCTGTGGTGGCTGTTGTTGGTTTACCAATTTTGATAATTCCCCCATGCATTAATATGGCGACAGAGATTACAAATGAGCCCAAAAGAACTGCTACCGGGGTTGTTAAAAAGGAATTTGATCGGTCCATCGATACTTTAGTCTAGAGGTAAACTTAGTTTATGTCAATCCCTAATCGCCTAATTAAACTGATTTTGTGCATATTCTAAGCCTTTTTTAAGAAGTGTATCTAAAGCTTTTATCGCCTGCTTTATCATATGTTTTACTTGTGATTTTTCATTGGGCATAAAGGACTCTAAAACAAACTTTTCTGCTGATATGGTTTGCCCTTTGTGCTCACCGCTTCTGGTCCTTGAGTTCCCTATACCCAAGCGCACCCTGACAAATTTATCCGTATTTAATTCACTAATTATAGACTCTACTCCATGATGCCCTGCTGCTGCTCCTCCTAAGCGAACCTTAATTTTCCCAAGATGCAGATCAAGTTCATCATAAACTACGATAATATCCTCCGGTGCTATTTTGTAATAATTGGCAATTAAACTTACTGCCATACCTGAATGATTCATATAAGTCTGAGGCTTAACAAGTAAAAGGTTGTAGGTTGAAGGTTGTAGGTTGTAGTTAGTTTCTAAAATCTCTGCTTTAAACTTATTATCCACGCTCCACACGCCACCTCCTATCTGCTTTGCAAACTCATCAACCACATCAAACCCTAAATTGTGCCTGGTGTCAGAATATTTACCTTCCGGATTTCCTAAACCAATTATTAATTTCATAGTGATTAAAGATTAATGAATATAGATTAAAGATTTTTTTAACTCATTAATCATTAATCGTAAATCATTAATCATTTTTAGTGTTTAATGCTTCTAAAAGTTGATCATGAATTAACCCGTTTGAAGCTATAAACTCCGGTCTTTCTACCGACCAATCTACCGGCCCACCCTGCCTGTTACTCAATTTTCCGCCTGCCTCGGTAATAATAACTCCTGCCGCAGTCTGATCCCAAATCCAAGCTCTATTGGGAACTGCATCTAAGGAGCCTTTCGCAAGATATGCCATTGTCACTGCACCTCCCCCCAGCATGTAAATATATCTAATCTTATCCAGTAAGGGGAAAAAATAATCCTCAAGCTTGGCCATTCTTCGCTCCATACTACCAATTCCAAGCCCTACCACCGCATCTTCAAGTCTTTTAGTTTTACTAACAGAAATTCTTTTGCCATTCAGAAAGGCTCCTTTGCCTTTTTGAGCCCAATAAAGATCTTTTCTGTCAACGTCATAAATTACACCAACAATCGGTTGATTATTTTCCAAAAGCCCGATAGAAACCGCAAAGAAAGGCATTTTTGCAGCAAACGATATGGTCCCATCTATCGGATCAATTGCCCAGGTATAATTTGATTTATGGTCAATTCTCACCTTTTCTTCAGAAATGATATTATGAGAGGGAAAGTTTTTAGTAATAATTTCTACAATTATCCGTTCAGATTCTAAATCTGCTTGTGTGGCAAAATCACTATTATCAGATTTAATCATGAGCTTGTGATTTTTACCATAATAACTTGAGATAACCTTTCCCGCCTCAAGCGCTGCTTTCTTTGCTACACTTAAAAAATTTGAGTCATTCATTTTTAATTTTTAGTAAGTATACCACTTTATCATCTGATACAGGTTCAAATTCCTGGTAAAACTCGCCCACTGCCCGGAAATGCTCCGGTGTTTCTAAAACTATTGCTTCTCCGAACTTCCCTAAACTCTCTCGTATTCTATCTATAGTATCCTGACTTGCCACCGGCACAGCCAAAATTACCTTTTTTGCCTTATGTCTTTTCAAATAATTTATAGCAGCAAGCGTAGTTGCACCTGTTGCTACCCCGTCATCAGCAAGAATGACTACTTTTTTTTGTATATTTAGTAATTCTTTCCCCTTACGGTACAATCTTTCCCTCCTTTTAACTTCCTCCATTTCGTCATCAATTTTCAATCCTGCCTGTCGGCAGACAGGTTTTAAATTTTCAACCTTCAATTTTAGCTGCCAAAGCAGCTCGTGATCCCAAACTACCTTGCCATCCGGGTCAACTGCCCCCAAAGCCAATTCAGGCTGATTAGGAGCACCAATTTTTCTGGTGACAATAATATCCAAAGGTAGACCTAAATACTTAGCTATCTCAGCTGCTACCACCACTCCCCCCCTTGGAATGCCAAGCACTAAGTCAGCTATTGTATTTTTTAACCGTTCTGCAAGCAGTTGACCCGCTGCACTTCGGTTTTTAAATATCTTCACTCAAATAATCCTAACTGCGGAGCCCCTACTTCTTGATTAGATTGAGCTTCCTCTCCATAATCCCAAATCTTTACCACCCCAAACACCCCATCAAATCCCGGATCTATCACCAAATCTCCTTTTCTAACCTTTAATATCCCCTCTGCTATCTTCGGGCCAGAAACCTTTGCTATTTCTTCAATGTTAATTTTGGTTAAAATCTTTATTTCTCTACCCAAAGCGGCTATTAATTTTTTATACTCAAAAATCACCTTTTGGGTTGTCGGAGCAGTACCAAAAACCTCTGCTATGATTTGCAGCAAAGGCACTAACATCTTATAACCGGGCCTATTAAAGGTTGTTGTTTTTATTAACCCTTCTTCATTCTTTATTCCTAATTCTTCATTCGATCGCGAAGCCAGGCTTTCTACTCTTTCCATTACCCCGACAGTCAAACCTCTTTTGCAAACAGGACACTCTGTTCCTTTGGCTTTTGTATCCTCCGGTGAATACTTAATATTACAATTTCTGTGCCCTGTGTAATGATACTTACCTTCTTCCGGGTGAAATTCTAAGGTCCCTGCTATTTTTTGCTCTTTGATGGCCTTAAATAAACCCTCATAACCCAGGCTTAAATCTGCTCCGATCACCGTAGATTCTCTTCCTAAATTTGGTAAAGAGTGAGCATCGGAAAAAGATAGTATAGAACGGTTATCTAATTCTTTAATCCGCCAATTCATTGCCGGATCAGACGATAAACCGGTCTCTATGCCGTAAATATATTCGGTCAAATCTTCAAAACAGTCCTTTAAGCTATCATAACCTGACTGCGAACCAAAAATCCCAAACCAGGGAGTCCAGGCATGAGCACATATAAAAATTGCTTTATCAGAGGCCTGAAGAGCCAAATACAACAAATCTTTGGAAGACATCCCTAAAATCGGCCGGCCGTCTGAGGCTAAATTAGCTCTTCGGGAAAGTAGCAGTTTTTGAAGAGTTTCAGCTGAAGCAAAATCAGGCAGAAAAATAAGATTATGAAGTCTTCTGCCTTTTCCTTTATCAGAATACATGGTGGCAATCTCTACAGTTAAAACAAATTTTATATCCGAAGATTTGTGAGTCAGGAATCCTGAGCCATTTTCTGTTAAATTTATCTTTAACTCAGAAAACCAAAGCGGGTGTAAAAAGTCTCCGGTCCCTAAAACATCTATTCCTTTCATTTTAGCCCATTCAACTAAATTCGGAATATTTAGCTGTTGAGAACAAGCCCTGGAAAATCTGGAGTGAATATGCAAATCAGCAATGTATGCCATATCAACAATTCTACACTAAAGTCGCAAGCAAAGAGGTAATTTTTACACTTTACAGAGAAAATAATATTTTCCTGCCAAAATTAGGTTAATAAGTAGTAAGAAAAGTCATTTCTTATTGTCATATTGCTGATCGTACATTTCAACTAATTCTTTCACTGTTGTTGCATCTTCGGCTTTTTTGTCAGCTTCACGAAACTTTATTAGTCTGGGAAATCTTAGGGCATATCCAGGCTCAGAATCTGTTTTTCCGGCTGTATGAACCGGAGATTTGGTGATTTCATCTGCTAAAACTTCTATCACAATCTTAGGTTCTACCCAAACACTTGGAGTAATTAATGAATTTACCCGAGCCGGCTTACTTTGAACTTTGAACTTTGAACTTTGAACTTTGATTTCTCTCCATTCCTCATCTGTTAAACCAGTCCCAATTTTAGAAACTGTCACAAATTCATCTTTGTCTTTATCATAAATTCCAACAAGCAGTGCCCCTGCCCCAAACTCTGCTCTCTTTCCTCTACCAAAAATATAACCTAAAATTACACAATCTATAGTATCCTTTAAGCCCTGCCTGCCGGCAGGCAGGTCTCCGGATGAATGTCTTTTAAGTTTTATCCAATTAAAATTCCTAGCTCCTGCTTCATAAAGACTATCTGGCCTTTTAATGATTAACCCTTCTAATCCCTTTGTTAAAGCATCTTGAAACAGCTCATTTAGCCTATCAGCAGAAGTAACAAACTCCCCAGGCTGCTCAATTAATACATCATCTCCTTCTATTGCTTCAGACAATATCTTCATCCTGTCAACTAAAGGCGTATCCACCAAAGACTTGCCATTTATATACATAATGTCAAAAACAAAAGCCTTAAGGGGTAATTTTTTGGCCATCTCTTCTATCTGGTATTTTCTTCTCCTTTTGGTAGTCTCCTGAAAAGGCAAAAATTCTTCGGACGCCGGATTAAAAGCTAAAGCTTCAGAATCCAAAATAATGCTTTCTGCTTTAACTTGCTTTAAAACTCCTTTGATAATATCAGGAAAACTGTGGGTAGTTTCTTCCAAATTTCTGGAAAATATTCTTACATTATCACCATCTTTGTGTAGCTGTGTACGTATTCCATCGTATTTATACTGAACGTGTGCCTTACCTCCATACTTTCCCAAGATGGTTTGTGCATCAGTGATTCTTTCGCAAAGCTGGGAGCGGATCGGCCGGCCAACTGTCACATCAAGTTTTTGTACAGCCGCCAGCCCCCCACTCCAGAGAGTTTCTCCTATTAACCCCAGATCAGAAACTTTATTATATGCACCCTCCAGTAACTTTCTTTTTGACCTGTCGCCTAATTTCAGCTTGGCAAAAGCATCCAGGATGGTCGGATCCCCTATTCCAAGTCTTGAGACACCAAGTGGAATCCTAACTAAATGCTTGGCAGATATAGAATCAACTTTCTTTAATAAATCTGAAAGTGTGGAGATTTTTTTCTCAACAGTCCCCTCTCCAGAAAATTTCGCAATTTCCCTTAAAGTATCAAAAACTTCTGTCACTCCTAACTTTGCACTTTGCGCTTTACACTTTACACTTTGTTGTAAGACAACTAGCCCTAAATCTCCTATTTTCCCATATTCCTTAAGCACTTCTTCCCGATCTATATCATATGCACGGGCAATTGCAGCAGCCACTAGCTTTTCACTCATCCCAATCTCTAAGGGTTCAAAAAAGGGAGCAATCCTACCTTGAATCAGATATGCTACTTTACCAATTTCTTCCAATTTAACTTTAGAAAAAAGTTCAGCAAGTATATCTATTAAAGCAAGCCTTGAGGAAGTTTGTTCCAGTCTCTCAAAATACCCACTAAGTTCCCTAAAAGTCATTATATGGATTGTAATAGATTCTACTAATCTTGTAAAATAGATGTAATGGAACAGTTTTTGGGGGATGCAACAGCAGAAAGATTACAACATGGAGCAAAACTGGAAGATCAAGAAATTGATAAATTATTCCAGGCATTTGAGGCAGGTTCTATAACTCCTTCAGAAGCCAGAGTTCGTGTTAAACGAATGCTCGACCGGGTGCGATACATTGATCCGGATACAGGTTTACATAGTAAAACCGGCTTTAACGCAGAATTAACAAAAGCAATTGAAACATCAGTCAGACTTAACTCTCCCCTCACGCTCTTTGTCCTTGACGGAAAAAACTTTAAAGATATCAATGATACTCTTGGTCATGATGTTGGCGACCTAATAATTCTTGCATATGCTTATGCTATTGGCGGGAGCGTCCGAGGTAATGATATACCAACCCGTATAACCGAAGAAGTAACAAATCAACCATCCAGTAACAATGGTCAAAATAGTATCGAAGCACGTTTTGGCGGTGACGAGTATGCAATAGCTTTACAAGGCGCTGACTTAAACCAATCCGTGGCTGTATGGCAAAGGATAGAAAGTAATATACCTTTAGCTGTAAATTTTGTAATAGGCAACTATGACCGAGAGCATGGAACTAATTTCAGCGCACGTATTGCTGAATATAGGCGCATAAAAGGTGAGTTTACCCTTAACGGTGGCATCGCCCAACTAACCCCGGAATTAGATTTGGATAAAGATGAAAATGGCCACTATTTATTTAATGGAGACCGCTTATTCAGAAGGGCAGATCAAGCGATGTATATTGCCAAAAGGACAGGCGGTAAAAATATTGGGGTATCAGTACATGACCCTGAAACTCAGACTTTTTTGGTAACTACGCTAAAATTCACTCAACATTAAAGAAAATAAAATTTTATTTCAACACATAGGTAGCTTTTTTGGTGCCGCCCACTTTTTTGATTAAACCTTTTTGACGCAAAAACTTAAGCTCTCTGAGCACCGTATCATCAGAAAAATCAGGAAAGATTTTTCTAAACTCTTTATTTTGCATAGCTTTATGTCGATGCAAGTACTCCATAATCATCATCTGTCTCTCATTTAGCATAACCTGCTCCCCCAGCTTGTCTTTTACCCTTGCATCAACTGAAATCCTTTGGACCTTTTCTTTGACCCTATTTAACTCAATGGCCACTCCTTCTACAAAATACTCAAGCCAGGGGGTTAAATCCCGCTCATGGGTATCTAAAACTAACTGATTTGATACAGCCTGCAAAGTTAGGTAATATTGCATGGGATTTTCATCAAAATATTCCTCAAAAGAGAAAAATTTTCTGATATCATAGCCGTCTAGAAACATTACCAGCGTGGCGACAGCTCTGGACACCCTGCCGTTTCCGTCAATAAAAGGATGGATTCTGGCAATTTCGTAGTGAATTATCCCGGCTTTTAAAACCGGGTGTACTTGTTTTGCCTCATCAGAGTTTATCCAGGTAACTAAATCTTCAATTAAATATGGCACCTCAACAGCCGGAGGAGGCGTATAAGACACTTGTCCGGTTTTAGTGTTTCTAATGACTACCTGTCGGATTCTAAACTTACCCGTGGATTCAGAAGGTAAAATCTTTTCTGTTGTTAACCTATGAATTTCTAAAATAGTCTCAATTGTGAAATTGTATGCTCCGGATGCACCAATTTGTGCTTGGACTGCATCGATAAACTTTAAAACGTTTCTATAATTTATTACCTCTTGGACATCCCTATCTCTGGCAATAATTTCCTGTCCTTCTAAAACATCACGTACTTCTTCTTCTGATAACGGATTACCTTCTAAATGAGTCCCATGATGAACTGTTCTTTCCATAGCCTCTTTTCTAAATTTTGCCTCCCAGGCAGGAACTAAAGGAGCATTCATAATAATCTCTCTGGCAGCTTCAGTTGTGCCGATGTCCTTGAGTATTCTGTTGGTGATAGTGTATTTGGGAACAAACATATACCCTATCTTCCCATATTTCCCGCAAAAAATCTAACGCGCAATATATTCATCCCAAGACTTAATCTCCAAATCGTCTATCTTTTTAGAGGTCAAAGAGGCAATTAAAGTTTCAGCTGATTGGGCATTGGTAACTAAAGGTATCCCTAAATCCACACAGTCTCTTCTAATAATATAGCCGTCTGTCTCCCCTCTTTGCGAACCTGCTTCTGAGATATTTATGGCCAAATCTATTGTTCCATCCTTGAGCAAGTCCAGAACAGATGGGTGACTATGCTCAGAAATTTTATATACTCTGATATTTTCAATACCATGGCTTTGTAAAAAATTAGAAGTATTTTCTGTGGCATAAATTTTTAGTCCAAGCTTTACCATCCTTTTGCAACAAGCCAGCATCTCAACTTTATTCTTCTCTCCTCCAATTGATAAAAAGATGCTTTTCTTAGGCCACTTGAAACCCGTTGCCAATAGAGCTTTTAAGTAGGCATCAAACAAATCCTGACCAAAACAGGCCACCTCTCCCGTTGAAGACATCTCAACCCGAAGTCTTGGATCTGCGCCTTTGATCCTGCTAAAAGAAAATTGCGGTGCCTTAACTCCTACAAAATCCAAATCAAGAGTTTTAAAGTCACCTGTTATGTTTTCTCCCAGCATCACTTTTGTTGCTATTTCTACAAAATTAAAGCCTGTTACCTTAGAAACAAACGGAAAAGAGCGGGAAGCTCTTAAATTTAATTCAATCACCAAAATCTGATTATCTTTTGCTAAATATTGGATATTAAAAGGACCGGTTATTTTTAGCTCTAATAAGATTTTTTTGGTAGCATCCTTAATTTTTCTGACTGTCTCAAGGTATAGCTTCTGCGGTGGCAAGACTATAGTTGCATCTCCTGAATGAACTCCTGCATTTTCTACATGTTCAGAAATCGCATAAATTATTAATTTACCGTCATTTGCTACACCATCTATTTCTATCTCTTTTGCTCCATCTACAAATTTAGAGATTACAACCGGATGTTCACTTGAAACATCTGTTGCCTGTTTTAAATACTTTTTCAGTTCATTTGCCGAGTATGCCACATTCATAGCAGAACCGGAAAGAACATATGAAGGTCTAATTAAAACCGGGTATCCAATTGATCTTGCAAACTTCACTGCATCCTGAGAATTCTTCAGACTTTGCCAGGCCGGCTGTTTAATTTTTAGCTTGTCTAACAGTTGAGAAAATTTATGCCTGTCTTCTGCCCTGTCAATACTTTCAGGAGAAGTACCTAGTATTTTAAAACCTGCCTGAAAAGCTGAAAGCGCCAAGTTATTAGGTACCTGTCCCCCAAAACCCAGTACTAAAGAGGCTTCCTGCTCTATATCCAAAATATCGCTGACTCTTTCAAAGGTTAATTCTTCAAAATATAATTTATCCGCACAGTCATAATCTGTTGACACAGTTTCCGGGTTGCAATTAATCATGATTGTTTCCAACCCCTTTTCTCTTAAAGTTTTTGCAGCAGTTACCGAACACCAATCAAATTCCACAGAGGAACCAATCCGGTAAGGCCCCGAACCGAGCACTATTGCTTTCAGACTTCCGACTTCCGACTTCCGCGACTCGTCTTCTTCACCATGATAAGTTAGATAAAGATAGTTAGTCCTGGCAGGATATTCTGCTGCTAAAGTATCGATATGTTTAACCTTAGGAACTATGCCGTTTTTCTTTCTAAAGTTCCTGATCTCCTGCTCGCTTTTTTTAAAATACTTTGCCAGTAATTTATCTGAAAATCCTAACTTTTTTGCTTGTATTACCGTCTGAAGACTGAAGGCTGCAGACTGTAGACTACTTTCAAACTCCACAATTTCTTTTATCTGATACAAAAACCAGGGATCAATACCGGTTATTTTATAGATTGCTTCTACATCCTCCCCTTTTGCAAGCCGTTGGGCTACTGCAAAAAGCCTTTGGGTAGTAGGTAAAAGCTTTGTATCATCTAACTTATCGCCATTTAGCAGCCCATCCTGACCTGTTTCCAACATCCTAATTCCCTTTTGCAAAGCCTCCGGAAAACTTCTGCCTATGGCCATAACTTCCCCTACGCTTTTCATCTCAGAGCCTATGATACTCTCCGCTCCCACAAATTTTTGTAAATCCCATCTGGGGACTTTTACCACAATATAGTCCAAGGCTGGTTCAAAGAAAGCAGAGGTTGAAAGGGTGACTGAATTTTTTAACTCAGGCAAGGTATAACCCAGACCAATTTTAGCAGCGATATATGCCAAAGGATATCCTGTTGCCTTAGAAGCCAGCGCAGAAGAGCGGGATAACCTGGCGTTTACCTCAATCACCCGATAATCATTGTTTTTGGGATTTAGGGCAAATTGAATGTTACATTCGCCGATAATTCCCAGGCTTTCTATAACTTTTAAAGATAATTTTCTTAAAAAGTGATACTGGTAATTATTTAAAGTCTGAGACGGAGCAACAACAATACTCTCACCTGTATGAATACCCAGCGGATCTAAATTTTCCATATTACAGACCGTGATTTTATTGCCCTCGTTATCCCTTACTACCTCATATTCAATTTCTTTCCAATGCTTGAGATATTCTTCAACAGCCACCTGTGAGACATGTTTTAGAGTAGTGGATAGTTTTTTAATCAACTCTTCCTTGCTATTTACTACGCCTGACCCCAAGCCTCCTAAGGAAAAACCTGATCTTATAAGTAATGGGTACCCTAAATTTTCAGCAATTTTTAAAGCCTGGTCTAAAGTCTCTGCAAATCCACCTTTTGGCACTTTAACCCCAATCTTATCTAACTCATTGGCAAAAAGTTCTCTGTCTTCTGTAATCTGAATGCTTTTAACAGGAGAACCCAAAACTTTTACGCCATATTTTTTAAAAACACCTGTTTGATCTAAGGCTAATCCACAGTTTAGAGCTGTTTGCCCGCCAAAACTTAAAAAAATTCCATCAGGTCTTTCTTTGCTAATAATTTTTTCCACAAAATATGGAGTCACCGGTAAAAAATAAATCTTATCAGCCAGCTCTTTTGAGGTTTGAATAGTAGCTATATTAGGATTTATTAAAACAGTTTGGATACTCTCCTCTTTTAAGGCTTTCAGTGCCTGAGAGCCTGAGTAATCAAACTCTCCTGCTTCTCCAATTTTAAGTGCACCAGATCCAAGGACTAACACTTTTTTCATAAGTTACTTAAGTAACCTAAGTCACCTAAGATAAGACAAAAATTCATCAAAAAGGTAATCTGCTTCAACCGGTCCGGGACTGGCCTCCGGATGAAATTGCACTGCCATAAAGGGCTTGCTTTTGTGTCTTATTCCTTCGTTTGTGCCATCATTTAGATTAACAAACCACTCTTTCCAATCCTGACTTAACGACTTCATATCAACTGCGAAACCGTGATTTTGAGAAGTAATAATCCCTTTTCTAGTCTCTAAATTCTGTACTGGCTGATTTTGACCTCGATGACCAAATTTCAATTTAAAAGTTGTTCCCCCTGCTGCCAATCCCATAATTTGACTTCCTAAACAGATTCCAAAAGTAGGGATATTTTGAGCAAGTATTTGTCTGATATTTTGAATAGTTTCTTTGGCCTGCTTCGGATCACCAGGGCCATTAGACACTAATACTCCATCAAAATCTAATCCTTGCTCAATCGGATTAAAATCCCAGGGCACTCTTGTTACTTTGACTCCCTTTTTGGTTAAACTGCCAACAATATTTTCTTTTGCTCCACAATCAATTAAAATAATATTTTTCTTGCCCTCCCCATAAACCTCAATCTCTTGAGTACTCACATAAGGAAGAACGTTTTCTAAATTAGGATCATATTGACTGACGACTGACGACTGACGACTGACGACTATTTTTCCCAGCATCACTCCGAGCTGTCTTAATTTGGTTGTCAAAGCTCTTGTATCTATCCCTTGCAGAGCCGGTATCCCCTGCTCCTTTAACCAATCAGATAAAGTCTTTTCGCTTTCAAAATGAAAGGGTGTATCAATATAATTTTGCACAACCAAAGCTTTGACTTGAATCTTTTTTGACTCCCAAAAGTCTCTTTTTGGAACTCCATAATTCCCAACCAGCGGATAGGTTAAAACCAAAATTTGACCAAAATATGAAGGGTCTGTCAGACTTTCCGGGTATCCTACCAACCCAGTATTAAAAACCACCTCACCTGAGGTGGTAGTAACTTTGCCAAACATTTCTCCTAAAAAAACTGTCCCGTCGGACAGAATTAATTTCCCTGTCATAATTTTATCCTTAATTTAGAGTCTTCCCAACACCAGCGATAACAATGCTTCCCTAACATACAGACCGTTTCTGGCTTGTTGAAAGTAAATAGCTTTCGGACTGGCATCAACTTCCGGATCTATTTCATCCACCCTTGGTAAAGGATGCATGATAACTGAATCTTTAGGTAAAGCTTGCAGGGTTTGTTTGTTGATAACATAGCTATATTTTTTAATATCTCCCCTCATATACTCTTTGGGTATCCTACCTGCATAGACTATGTCGGGTTTTATTTCCGCCAATTTTTCATCTAAATTTCTCATATCAATTGGGGCATCAGTATAATTTGAGTGTTTAAATTCAGCTGGCATTTCCAATCCCTTGGGTGAGATACCGAAAATCTGATTATTTTCAAACTTAAATAGAGCCATAGATAATGCATGCATAGTTCTGTAGTGTTTTTGATTACCTACCAAAGCTATTTTCAGATTATCCAGTTTTTTGAACTGCTTAAAAATTGTATATAGATCCAGCATTGTTTGAGTAGGATGCTGGTTAGGTCCATCCCCTGCATTAATAACCGGAATAGCAGCTACTTCTGCCGCTTCTTTTGCAGAGCCCGGTTTAGGGTGTCTGATTACCAAAATATCTGCATAAGATTCCATGATTTTAATAGTGTCTTCAAATGTCTCTCCTTTATCCATTGAAGTAACAGTCAAATCATTAAAGCCAATTATTCCCATACCAATTTTTTGAGCTGCCGATTTAAAAGATTGTTCTGTTCTGGTGGATGGTTCAAAAAATAATAGGGCGGCAATTTTTCCCTGAGCTATAGAGTAATTGGAGCGATCTTTCTTTATGAAAGTTGGATCAAATCTCCTGGCAGTTTTTAAAATAAAAAGCAGATCATCTTTTGTGAAATCATTGATATCTATAATATCTCGACCCTTAAAATTTGACATTTTTTTAAAAAAAATCCGCCCCTTAGGCGGAAACTGTTTTTATTAAACTGAATTTAAAAACCATAACCATAAATTCTTGATTAGTTTAACCAAAATAGGCTATGATTGTCAATATGGCTAAAAAGACTAAAAATTTCAGTTTCCACAAAGAATTAATACAACAATTAATTACTTTATCCACCTCAGCTTTTGGGTTGGCAGCAGCTTTAGCCTGGAATGATACCATTCAACAAACAGTCAAAGAATTTATTGAGCCCCGTATTCCCGGTTCAGGTATCCTATCTAGGTTCATTTACGCCCTTATAGTAACCACTTTAGGAGTTATTATTACCTTTGAATTATCCCGTTTAGCCTCCCGATGGGGAATTAAGAAATAATTATCCCACCTTCTACTTGCAAAATCCTGGCATGGAATTTATTCTTTTTTATAGTTATAACTGTAAAACTATTTAGGATTTTACTTTCCGGATATTTTCCCAAAAACCAGGCCAGTGCCCTATTAGTATCATAAACACCCTGATTGTCCAATCTAAGAAAGATTACTCCCGTATGAACCCTTTTCTCTTTAAATATTAACTCACCAAAATCCTTATCCAGGGTAATTAAAACTGCTTCCCTTTTTATTGATAAGTCTAAAACTTCAATATCTTCTGCTCCAGGATAGATCTTTTTTATCCTGAAAGCGGAATACCCTAGTTGCGCTAAAAAAGAAGCTGTATGTTTACCTAGATTTTCGTCGAGTAAAAATTTCATGGGCAATTGCGGTTTGAGCAGGATAATTTTCCTCAATCCCATGTTTGGCATACCTAATGGCAGCTTTCACCTGTTCCTTTGTTAAGTCATATTCATTTACAATCTCAGGAATTGTTTGGCCATGTTCTATTAAGTTGAGGATAAACTCAACTGTAATCCTGGTCCCGGCAATGACTGGTTTTCCTACCATTATTTTTGGATTTCTAATAATTCTCGCTCCCATAAAGCATATTTTACCATAAAGTGGTATACTAAATTTAATGAACCAAAAAGGCCTGGCTCCAATATTAATAGTGCTTTTAATACCAGTTGTTTTGGGTGGATTTTTGATTTACCAAAAACAACAATCCAACTCTAAGCTATCTACTCAACCAGAACAAAAATTACAATCCCCTTCTCAAACACAACAAACCCGACCACCCCTCGAGTCATCCAGCGAGTATATTAGTAATCAACCTAAATTAGAACAAACAATAGATTGGCGAGTTTATAAAAATGAACTGTATGGATTTGAAATCAAATACCCTAAAGATTGGAAGATTATGGATAGAAAGAATTTGAGCGAAGAAAAATTAGAACTAATATATTATCCTCCAGAAAGGAATGTTGAAGCTATTTTTACAATTCTTAAGCCTATAAAAACAGCGGAGAATACAAAATCTTATGTCATAAGAATACATGAGGACTACAGAAAAGCTCTTGAGAGAATAGGCAATAGGGGTGACTATAAACTAACTGAAGAGGATATTAATGGGATTGTTTTCCAAAGGGTATTTAGCTGTTCGGAAGCATGTCCTACATCGTTTTACGTCAAAAAGGGCGACTACTTATTTGAGTTCTATTTGGCTCTTATTCCACAGACTCATAACCCTAATTGGGAAAGAGATAGCGAACCTAAATTGGAACAAATATTAATTAACATGGCTCATACTTTTAAATTCCTCCCTTAGACAAAATCTTAAACGATCGTTGCATATTCTGTCACCTAAGTTAAGTAATTTTTCCATTTTCTACCTGTAAAATTCGAGCCTTGTCCAATAAATTATTGGGGATTTCAGACATTTCTATGGTCGAAATGATAGTTTGCTGTTTTAAAGCAATTTCTCCTACTAAACTTCGATGATTCTCGTCTAACTCAGAAAACACATCGTCGAGCAAAAGTATTGGCCTCTTCCCATAAGTAGCGGACATAAACTCTAACTGGGCTAATTTAAAGGCTAAGGTAGCAGTCCTCTGTTCACCTCTTGAACCAAAATGAGATAAATGTCTACCATTTAGCTCAATTGTGTAATCGTCGCGATGTGGACCAATCAAAGTGGCTGAAGCTGCAATCTCTCTGCTTTGAGTATTCGTTAATCTTTCAGCCGAGACCTCGCTTTGAACAAATTTAAAACCAAAATCCCCTAATGGATCTTTTAAAGACTCTACAAATTCAAAAAACTCCTTCCTTTTTTGAGAAATTACTTCAGCGTTCACAAGTAGTCCTTCAGTCCAATACGTTAACTCATCAGTCCTACCTTCTCCCTCTTTTATTCTTTTTAACACCCGATTACGTGATGTTAGAAACTGTTCATATAGACTTAAAGCTTTTTTGTATTTACTGTCTGCTTGCGCCAGAGATATATCCAGATGCCATCTTCGCAAAGATGGCGAGCCTGTTACCATTTCAATATCTGAAGGGTAAAAAATCACTGCCGGTAAATTACCCACAAAATCTACCACCCTTTTGGAGATGCCGTTTATTAAAACCTTTTTTCTAAAACCCACCTCGCTTGTCGGACGATTAATCAGAATCAAAAGTTCTGTTTCTCCGGTTGCGGGAGTTTCTTCTACCACAAACCCCTCTACTCTGGTAAATTCTTTTTTGTCTAAAATCAACTCATCTTCACTTTCTACTCTTAAGGACTTAGTAGTAGAGAGTAGATAAACAGCTTCTAAAATATTAGATTTACCCGCAGCATTATTCCCTACAAAAATTGTAGGACGATGATCAAAAACTAAGGACAGATTAGAGTAGTTTCGAAAATTTGTTAAATTTAGCTGCTTTAGAAACATCTACCTCTTCTCCCAGTGTCCCAGTCCCAAAAACTCTCTAATCTTAAACGGCAGACTTCTTTTGGAGAAAAACCAACTGGGGTTTAAACCAAATAACCCAATTAAGATAATCGTGATTCCCATTCCGATAAATATTGGTGTTGTACCAAAAATATCTGCCAGTAAACCGGACAACAGAACAGGAATTAACGAAAGTCCTGACATAGCAACCCCTAAAACAGAAAAAACCTTGCCTCTATCCTCATCAGTGGTATTTTCCTGTAAAACTGTCTGGGAAGGTACCAGTATAGAAACCAAAGCCATTCCCAGCAAAAATGATCCAACTGCTATTATTGAAGATAGCGGCAGTTGAGTAATAAACGATAATGGCCTGGGGCGGTGAAAATAACGGGTGGCTGGAGAAATAAGTGGTGAAATTCCTTCTAAGAAGAAGAGTATTCCGGCAAAAAGGATCGCTCTCGAAACCAACCTTCTTCTAATAAATTTATTACCAAGTCTGCCTAAAACTAATCCGCCTGCAACTATGCCTAACCCAAGAGGTAAGATTATAATATAGGAAGCATCTGTAGCTTCAATTTGAAGGGTTTTTTCTAAAAATCCCGGTGCCAGTACAGCAATCACTCCTATTACCACCTGCACCCCGGCAAGAATTGCAATTGACGATAAAAGAGGCAGCCTACCCTTAATCAACTTAAGCGTTCGTATAACCTCAAAAATTCCAATCTTTTTAATCATAGAGTAGTCTTTTTTTACTAAAGCTACTACTAACAGTTTCCCTTTCTTATCCATTGCACCTCTAATAGAAGGGAACGCGAGAGATAATATAAAAGCCACTGCGATTAATAACCCTCCCAGGCCAAATACGGAATTAATTCCGAAATTACTAATTAATGGACCTGCCAAACCAAACCCCAGTAAAAAGCTTGTGTATAAAGTAGTTGAAAAGATTGCATTGGCAAGCATCAGTTGCTCCCTTCTAACAATGATGGGAATGGCTGAAATTTCAGCTGTACCGTAAAACTGAACTAAAGTATTGATAAAGAAAGCAATTGCCAAAATTGCCGCAAAGTTCATCTTGAGAAAAATCAGGCTGAAAATAGCCAGACTAAGAAGGAAGTTTATGATCATAATCACTTTTCTCCTGTCTGCAATATCCACCAACACTCCGCTAAACAGACCAAAAAGTACAGCAGGCAGATAAATTGAAACAAGCAAGATTGAAACTGAGATATTGGAATCTGTCAGTCTAAAGACCCAAATTATAAGGGCAAAATTTAGGGCGTTATAGGAAAGTTGAACTAAGACTTGATTAACCCAAAGGTTTAAAAATCCCCGGTTTTTCAAAACCGAGGTGAATGTCAATTTTTGAGCCATAATATGCCAAGAAGTATTATACCCGTCTTTGACAAGAAGGGCAAAAGTCGTTTAACTAACTAAGGTGACATTATCTTAATATCCGTCATTGGAAAATCAGCTTCATTGTTGGTAACCAGAGTTAAATCATTTAATTTAGCCTGGGCAGCCAGGAAATAATCCAGAAGCTGTACTCTTTTGGTTTTAAGAAATTTCTTTCTATAAGAAGCGGCTAGCTTAGCTGTTTCCAGATCAACATTTAAGACGGGAAAGTTTTTTAATAGCTCTTGCAGCTCCTCGTCTTCCCCCTCAGAAGATCGGGATAGAAACTCACCTACAGACACCACAGAAATATATAACTGGTTGTTTAGGATCGCTTTTTGTAAAAAGTTGTAATCAGGATTTTTTTTGGCTATTCCCAGGATTAAAATGTTTGTGTCTACCAGATACATTAAAGTATCTTTCTATCTTTTCTTATCTCTCTTTGCCACTTAATGACGTCTATCCCCTCCCACCCGCTTTTTTTGACTCTGGTCCCTAACTCTTCAGCCAATTTCTTAAGCTCCCTTTTTCTTTTTTCACCTTTTTTAACTCTCTCTTCCGCAGCTTTCCTTAGATATTCTGCCAAACTTTCTCCCATAGAAGCCCTATGGTGATCTATATCTTTCCTTAAGCTTTTTGGTAAATATATTTGAGTTCTTTGCAGCTGATTCATACATCACAATTATACATCATGAGTCTGCTCTGTCAAGACCTTTGACAATAAGGGCAAAAGTATGTTCCCCTACCGCCAAGTTGAATCTTTTTGATCTTTGATTGACACCTTTTACACTTATACCCATCCTTACCATAAACATTCGCATAGTCCAAAAAATACCCTTTACGGCCTTCTGTGTCTACAAACTGAGCCCTGGTAGATCCTCCGTGTTTGATACCCTCTTGCAAAGACTTAATTACTCCTTTGTGTAAGCTTTTAAACTCCTCATCAGTTAAATCCTTAACCTTTTTGCGAGGGTCGATTTTGGCACTAAAACATGCCTCATTGGCATAAATATTTCCCACTCCGGCTACAACCGACTGATCCATAATAGCAATCTTTACAGATTGAGATTTATGATTTAAGAGATTAGATTTAAGAATCTGCCAGGTAAACTCTTTTTCCAGCGGCTCCGGCCCTAATCTTCCTAACATCTCTTCACTTTGCACTACCTTCACCCAGCCGAATCTTCTTTGGTCGTTAAAATAAAGATGAGATCCGTCTGCAAAAGAAAAAATTACTCTGGTATGAGAATTGGGCATCTGATCTCTCATATCAGGAGTCGGATGTCCTCCCACTATTCTCTGTCCATCATCATATATTAACTGCCCTGTCATCTTAAGATGAAATAATAAAGTTATACCACTACTTAAATCTATACCTAATAGCTTCGCTCTTCTCCAAATTTCTAGCACTTTTTGTCCTTCTGCCTTATTTGGATTTCCGATGAAAGACTTTGGGGAAAGTATTTGAATTTTTTTGATTGTTAAACCAATAATTTTCTTTTGCA
>CAYSNN010000009.1:20321-22216 GCA_964432475.1 uncultured Gammaproteobacteria bacterium | reverse complement strand
ATTTTAAACTATAATTTTGCCGTAATATTGCACATTATTAAATTATACTTGACAGTATGGGAGGCAGCGTTCTTTTGAAAGACTCTTTATATGCACCTGGTCTGGAACCTTTCTCAAATAGTAGTTCATTACCTGATACACCTAAATATCCCGTGGCCATAAGCTCTATTTGGGTCAGAAATTTAGGTCTTTATGCGCCTACCAGCAATCACGATGGTTCTTTAAAGAAGACAGACGAAGATCCAAGGGCCATAGTTGTTGAGGTTGAGTTTACCAATTTAGCTGTCTTGTATAGACGCAGAGCAGATAATCCTGGAGTAACATTGAAAGATTCAAGGGCGGATATTTTAAGAGCTACCAGAGCAAAAGTTTTATTGCATACATTTAGTTTGACTAGGGATTGATTAAAAATTAAAAACATTGTAGCCAAGCTCTACCAAGGCAGCAAGAAATACCCACAGTGATGGACAAACACATAGCAATAACCAACCAAAACCTATCCATTTTATCAAATTGAGAGTTTCTTTTGAAGGAGGTCTACAGAAAACGTTTTGGCAAAAAGTTTAAATAAGTACACTTACTATATTTTTCTTACTTGTTTTTTGTAATGATATGTTAATATAAAAATAGGTGGTTTATATGTCTGCTAAATCTGATCTTCCTAAGACAACAAAGAAGAAGAAAATCAATCTTAAAAAATTTGTTGAACTGGCTAAAAAAGTACGCGCATCTTTTGAGGAAGAAGAGAAATACCTTGAGAAATCCAAGAGGCAATTTGCTCCACGTAACAAGCCTAAAGCGCTTCAACATCCTTAAAAGCTCTCTTTCCACACCCATCATAACCAAGAAACTATGGCAAAAACTTCCCCATGAAGGCAAATCTATAATGCTTGCCAAATGGCCACTAGTTGTTAACCGTTAACAGACAGTAAGTTTAGTTGTACTTCTTCCGGTCAACTTCTTCGGGATCTGACTCAAATCCCTCAGTAATTTTTTCTATTTCTTGTTCCCATCTCTGAACTGATTTTGGCTCATCCATAGGAGGGCACTTTTGTCTATTCACTCTCTCATAAAACCTGCTTGTCCAGGCTGTATTTTCTACATCAGCAGCGCCCAGCTGAGAAAGGTCTATTCCCAAGCTAAGAAGATCTTCGGCCACCCCGCGCGTTATTCTATCATGTGCTCTTTCTATTAAACTAACAGAACTGTCTGATATTAGTTCAAGCATTTCCACTTTAGTCCTCTTAGCTTGTCCGCGCAAAAAACTAATGCATTCTTGGATCTCTTTTTCATTTGTCTCCTGCTTAACTTTTAGCTTTTTTGCTGCTTCGAAAAAGCCTAAAGTCCGCATAACACTCGACTGGTTTGCGTGTAAATAGTTTATATCACCGTTAGCGAAAGCAACGATGCAATTTCTTAGCTCATCAATCCGTTCAACAAATTCCCTTCTACCTCTAGGCGGAGCAAACGCACCTTTTTCACTAAAGTACTGACCCCATTCAAGTCCTTTCAGTGCCGGCATTTCCCCCATTACTGTTTGTGCATACTCATAAGCTTCGCGTTGACGTGCAGTTTCCATTTCATTGGGTATTTGATTTATTGGCCTGGATCCGCTTCCCATAGATCCAAGGAGAGGAAGAGTATGTGTTATTAAATATTCTGTTGCTAATTTGGAATCAGGAATTACCCGTCTACCAATTAGATCCAAAATAAAAGCAGTTTGTTTTGCTACTAAGGCAGGAGAACGCTCCGAATCATTTATATCCGCTGCTTTTAAAAGTTCCCTGGGGAATAAACTAAGTTTTTCATCATTTCCAATTGGATGACCATTTCTAGAAAATAAAACACCTCCTCCTTCAGGACTAATCATATTTTATACATATACTTTACCCAAA
>CAYSNN010000009.1:0-20221 GCA_964432475.1 uncultured Gammaproteobacteria bacterium | reverse complement strand
TAGGCACGAATTACCGCGTATTAACCGCTTTTTAAACGCATTGGAATTTTAGTTCCGGATGAAATTTGGTCTGTTCGGGACAGATTATGAGGTTTGTTCGGAGTTGGACGCCTCCCCTTCCGCACGTGCTTTCTCTTCCCCAGCCTCAGTTTGCGCCTCCCCTTCTTTTACTTCCCCGCCCTCCTGCACACCCTCTGCTACTTCACCTTCTACAGCTGCCTGGGCACCCTCTTCAGCTGCTGTAGCAGCTTGTTCTGCAGCCTGCTCTTCAAGCAGCTGCTCCATCTCGGCCGTCACAGCCGGGGCAAGCTTGACCACAATTTCTTCATCCAGAGCATGAACTGTTAATTTGCTCCTGTCAAAATTTAGCTGGGCAACAGTGATGGCATCATCAACATTTTTCAAAGCAGTTATATCAATCTCGATTTTTTCTACTAAATCTGTAGGCAATGCTTCCACTTCTACTTCATTTAGTGTTTGTAACACAATTGCTTCACCCAAGTGCACTGATTCCGGTTGCTCCCCGATCAACACCAAAGGCACAGGTACTTTAACTTTTTCTGCCAAATTAACCTGATAAAAATCAACATGGATAGGATTACCTTCAACCGGATCATATTGCACCTCTCTTACTAAAACAGGCCTTACTTTCTCTGTGCCGATTTTTAAATCAATCAAGCCTGTTTCTCCAGCCTCATGAAAGGTTTTTAGAAAATCCTTAGTAGAGATTAAGACATTTTCCCCTTCAACACCCTTACCGAAAACGTGAGCCGGCAACTTACCGTCACGTCTTAAAGCTTTGACTTTTTTACCTAGAATTTTTCGTTCCTGCGCTTGTAATGATAGTCTGTCCATATTTTAGCTCTTTGGCCTGTTAGGAATATTAACATGTAGACTGAATTTATTCAAGCTCAAACTTGTACCTTACTGCCGGATAAATTCCATCCTGAAAGTCTTATCCGTTGACAGATCGGTTTGGATAACCTGCTCTTGCGGGCCTACATTTTGAGCCTTGTCCGTTGCCAGTCTGACATTTAAAGGATAGGTCACCGTCCAAATAAAGGGATCTTTTGAGGTCCCTGCCTGCTTGACCACATTTAACTCATATGATGCTTTTTTGTCAACAAACTGTAACTTAAGAGGCAGCTGATAATCTAAAACCAAAGTCTTCTGTTCCTTTGGGGCAAGTTCCAAAAGAAAAGAATAGCCTGATCTCCCATAATCAACAAAGCTGCTTACATCTTTGGTTATTTCGCTTTCCCCCCAAAGAATCCTGGCGAGTTTTGTACCAAAGGGCAGATACACCCTCATCCTGTTTTTATACTTGCCGGCCGGAAACGTATCTGAAGGGCTTTTATTTGTATAAGAGACCCTAAACCTTTGACTGACTTCCCCATCCTTACCAATCACAGTCTCCAAATTATAGTTTCGATCTATATAGTAGTTTACTTTGTTAGCACCTAAATTGGCCTCAACCGGAGCCAAAAAGTCCGCTGTAAAACCGGTTGTTTCATTCGTACTTCTTGGTAATACAGAACTCCAATTTTGAGATACAAGATAAGAAAAAAGCTTTGGATCATCCAAATATATGCTCATATGCTTGCTTTCCAAAGATTTACCCAAGGATGCCACAATACCGGGCCAGTTTTGGTTTGGAAGGAAAAATACCTTGTTTAACAGGCCCTGAGTAAGAGCGGTAAGGAAACTCTTTTTAGCCTGAGTTCCCGGGAAAAAATTTACTTCTGCATGAGAAATTGATTTTTCAAATAGATTCTCTGGGCTTATTTTCTCGTTGTAATCAGGTAAATCCAGACTGCCTACCACTGATAATAAATCCTCTATTGCCGAAATGTCTAAGGCTACTACCCCCTCAACTCTCTCCCCTGTTTCTTTGGTATAAAACCACTCTATTTGTCTGGCGCTGGTTGGAAAATCAGGCTCCCAGTTGGCATCCCGCAAAAAATAATCTTTCTGACCCAAATCACTTTTAATATCCTTTGGAGGCTCAACATGAATCTTAAGCTGTCCGTCTATGGCGTATGTATCATTTACCTCAAGCTTTTTTAACTTCCCCCCCTCAAATGAAACCTTGGCAAAAGAGCCGATAAAACCCCCGGTTGGCCGAAGCTCATTGTTATTTTGCAAAATTACTAAATAGCTTTTACCGGCATCTGTCCCTACGACTTCAGGTAATAAGGTGCTTAAGACTCTGGCCTTTTTGACTACATTTGAATAGATTGACAACCTGTCTGCTAAACTGTCTACCCTACCTTTCAGATAGCCCGGCACTTTCTCTTTAAACTGCTTATCGTTTGTTAAAGCATAAGCTTTTGATAAATTTTCATCCGCAGATGAAAGATAGACTTGAGCTAAATCAAAATACTCTTTTGGAGGCTGATTTAACTCCCCTGTCACGCTTTTTAAACCCTGATAAAGTGCCTGAACACCTAAAATGGTATCTTCTGCCGAATCCAAGGACAGGGTGGCCAAATCCGAAAGCCCATCCCCTATTTCAAATTGAGATTTTAATATACCTGTCTTTCTGATAGGTTCAAAGGAATAATAAACAGCCTTGGCCTCTGTGATCCCAAGGCTGGCTTGCTTTATAGCAAATAAACTTTTTTCAAACTCCCCTTTCTCAAGCAATTTTACAGCCTCAAGCAGTTGTAATCTGAAGGTTAGTACTCCCCACAAAATTGCCACAACCGGCCAGATCAAAGCATAAGTGATTAGAGCAAGCATTGCTAAAGATAAGAACTTTGATGTGGGAAACAAAAATTTCGGCCAGGCTATCCCCTTTTTAAATTTTTCCTGAACCTTTTCCGATGTCTTTAAGGCCTCCAGTTCCCTAGCCTTTTCCTTTCTCCATTCTTGTTTATCGCCATCTTTTCTGCTCTCTTCCAAAAGCGGTACCTGTATTTCTGAGTCCTTAAAATAGCTTAGAGTTTGTTTTAGACTTTGTACTAGTTTCGCTTTTGGGCTCCAGTTTAAAAATTTTATGGTTTTTTCCAGATTTGGTGTTGGCCAGGGAGGCAGTTCGCTTGGAGTAAATCCTTTATTTTCATACCAAACCGGATCCAGTAAAATTTGCTTGATCTCTGATACTTTTATGGGAGCAGCAGACACACCGTCAAATATCTTCTGGGCTGTGGCTCCGGCAAAGATACATTTAATGGCAAGACTGCAGGCATCATCTATATATAGAGCTCTGGAGGAAAATTCTAAAGATATTTCTTTTTGCAAATCCCCTGTTAAGCTTTGCTGAATAAGCCTTATAGCGGGATCAGCTTTCTCAAAATCCATTCTTGGGCCAAAGACAGGTCCCAGCCGTAAAACACGGGCATTTAATTTATTTTCGCCCGCATATTCTGCTACCTCATGCTCTGCTTTTTTAAGCCATTTCAAATCTTCAGACAAATTATTCTCATCGTAAAGCTCAACTGATGAAGTAATAAGCAGCCTACACTTAAACTGCTTAAAAAGCTCTAAAATCCTTTTTAAACTTATCTCTTTTTCAGATGCTATAAAAATGTAGTCAAGGCGCGCCATTTGTAAATCAGTACTTTCAAAAGAGTCAATTATTAAATGAAAGTCCTTATTTTCAATAGCCTTTACTAAATTCTCTTTTTTTCCAAACCTTAAGTCATCTACCCCTACAACCTGGATGTCTTTTAAAAGCAATGCATCAACCAGGCTGGAACCCAAAAAACCCGCTGCCCCCACAACTAAAGCCACCGGAATATTTCGTGCAAGCATTATTCCGGGATTTTTGTTGATATTTTCAGTTAATCCATCCACGCGTAAATCGTATCACCAAAGGTAGGGATTGCAATAGAGATAAAAGGTGACATTCTATGTCAGAGGTCATCCAAAGCTTTGTTTGCCAGAGCGTCCGCAACTTTATTTAAGCTTCTCGGAACATGTCTGTATGAAACATTATTAAGATTTGTTTCTAATGCTTTAATCTTATATATTAAGGGTATTAGGTTTGGGCTTTTTATCTTAAACCTACCCGAAAGCTGCTCTACCACCAGTTTTGAATCCATAAAAAAATTTATCTCTGAAGGTTTAGCAGAAAGATTTTTGACAATATATTCCAGTGCGTTTAAAACAGCAGAGTACTCAGCAAAATTATTGGTTGTAATGCCTATGTATTTTCCGTCTTCAAAAATCAGCTTACCGCTGCCATCTTTTATAGAAAACCCGTATGAGGCTTTACCCGGATTACCGCGCGAGGCACCATCTGTATAAATTATCAGTTTCATATTTTCGGATAAATCGGATTTATCTGAAATAGTATATGGCAATAAATTGAAGAAGTAAAATAGCATATTCGGATACCACAGTTATCCATGATGCCCCCAAAAATGAATACTGCGGAATATAAATAAAGTTTAAAATTAAGTTCAAAATCAGCCCGAACGTGTAAATCAAAAGCATCGTCTTGTACCTGCCTTTTGTAACCATAAACCACATGAGTAGAGATGATAAAAAGTAAGCCGGAAATCCAAGTGATAAAATCTGAAGGCTTTGTACAGATCCTAAGAAACCTTCTCCGGTAAGTAATCCAATTATAGGTTGAGCAGTCATCAAAGTTATTAAACTTCCAAAAACTGCCAGTAGCAATAACCCTGTGCCAACCAATTTAATCTTAGACAAAGATTTAAGCATAAGAGGATAGTAGGCATTCATAATAAAAGCAGGCAGCACCAAAGCTGATTGGAAAACAGAGTAAGCTACGTTATAAATACCTACATCAGTAATGCCTTTAAAGTAAGCTATTAAAAAAGAATCAATTCTAAAATAGACCACATTTAAGGCAAGGGTTAAGGCAATCGGCCAGGTATCTTTAAATAGCTTGATCGTATATCGCATGTCGTATATCGGAGATAAGTTAGGCAAAAATCTTTTAACCAAAAATAAGGCTGCAGCAGCAATAACAAACCAGCCGGTTAAATGGGCTAGCATTAAAAAAGGGATGGGATATTTTTGTAAACTTAAATACACAAACACACCCAAAGAGACTAAGGTGCCTGTCCCGGATGCTAAAACAGAAAGATTATATTTTAGTTTTGCTTGAAAAATTAGGTTGCAACTGACAAACACAGCTGACCCGAGTATTGACAAACTTCCAAAAATTACAGCCCATGCAAAATCTACACTGGTAAACGGCCAAAGAAGAAGAGTAAATGTAGCAATTAGTATTAAACCCATCGACCATAATATTCTTGTCCCTAAAAGCTTTTGCCAGTCTAAACTTTGAACTTTGAACTTTGAACTTTGAACTTTTTTTAAAACGTGTGCATTAAAACCAAAATCAGAAAGCAGATAAAAAATGGCCAGATATGTCAAAGCCAGTGTAAAAACTCCTGTACCTTTTTCTCCATAGTTTCTGGCAACTGTTCCTAAAATAATAAAGGTGGAGACAGAAGTAACTGCTTTTCCTAAAATCTGCCAAAGGGTCTGCCGGGATATTTTAAAAATACTTTGCACTAAGTTATTTTAGCATGAGAAATAGAAGCAAAACTTAACCCCCATAGAAAAAAGAGTAACCTATACCCTTGAGGCAGAGTTAAAAAATAGTGGTCAAACATCCCCAGGAAAATTAAAGCACCCCAGATAATTAGAAATTTGAAATTAGAAATTTGAAATTGCTTCCATATAGGATACCCCAGTAACCCTAAAAGCCCTAACAATCCCAAAAACCCTGTTTCAGATAAAGTCAAAAGAAAGATGTTATGAACAGGCTGTAAAAACCTGCTTGGGCCTGATAAAAGTAAATTCTGATCAGCTGGGATAAAATTGTTTAGACCCACCCCAAGTATAGGAGATTTCTCCCACAACTTAAAAGCTGCCTCAATATACTCTCCTCTTCTTGTTAAAGTTAGGCTATCAAAGTTAAAAACAGAAGAAAATCTAGCATAGAGTATTGGAAGAAGCGCTAAAACCAAAATTACCAGTAAAATCCGGCCTCTTTTTTTTGCCAAAAGTAAAGCTGAAACAAATCCTGCCACAAGAGCGGTTCTTGACACTGAGAGCAAAATTATAAATCCGCTAAGAAAAATTATCACTTGACTGCCCTGCTGTTTTCCCAAATTTTTTATGCTATACAAAATTAAGGCAGCAACCACCAGAAACCCTCCTAAAGTATTAGGGTGGGGGAAAGTAGCGTATGGCCTCAAAAACTGTTTGCCGTAAAAATCAAATTTGGCTATTCCCGGCGTAGAAAGCGTAAAACTTCTCTCGCCCAATATCCAAAACCCAAGTGTGCCCCCCTTTAAAAATTGACTTGCTGCCAAAAAGGCCTCCAGAAAGATTGACAAGCCAATTCCCCAAAAAATCATCTTTCTTATTTTTGTAAAATCTGATGAGGCAATATACACTCCAAAAAGCCCGGCAAAAAAATATTGCTCAAGTCTCACTAACCCTACACCTACATTGGCTAAACCAGAAAGCAGAGATAATGCTTGTGTCAAAATAAAAAAATAGAAGAAACTTTGGGCTGTCCAGTTAATATGCTTACCCTGGGCAATAAAAATTGAGCAAAGGGCAATAACAAGTAAGTCCCAAAAATAAAGAGTGGGGGACAGATAATCTATAGGTAAGGAGTAGATAAAACTAAAGGGGGGCCAAAAATGCCTGCCAAGTTGCGTCGGTAAAAAAAGCAGTGTTAAAAAAAGAAGTACATTCTCAGTCTTCTTGAGGAGTGACATCTTGATCTTCAGCTTTGCCTTTTGTCTTTTGACCTTCGACTTTTATCACAATGTGTCTGTCCCGACCTTCACCTGCGCTTTCAGAAGACAAATCACCCATCTCCTGTATCACCATATGAATTATCCTTCTTTGCCAAGCTGACATCGGCTCAAGCTCCAGTTCCTTACCGGTTTCTTTGACTTGTTTGGCCCATTCTGTTGCTTTATTTTTTAATTCCTCTTCTTTTTGCTTCCTCCAGCCGGACACATCCAAAATAACTCTTTTAAACCCGTTCGACTCGCTCAGGGCAAGCTCTCCTGCCTTACGGGACATTATTTGATTGACGATCAGCTGTAACCCTTCTAAAGATTCTCCTCTTGCACCGATTAGTCTACCGGCATCTTTGGTATCAATAGCTACCAAAAACCCCTCTTCTTGCTCTTCTATCTCATAACTACCCTCAAGAAGAAGTAGTCCTAATATGTTGTCTAGTACTTCTGTTAATTGCTCTTCCATAAATTTTTCACTTTACACTTTGAACTTTAAACTTAGCGACGTAGTCGCCTATTCCTCCCCAGCCTGTTAACATATACTGCTGGATTATTCCCAGTATTGTATACGTATTCCAATAAATTGCAAGCCCTATGGGAAAACTGAAGGCAAAATAACCTATCATAAGCGGCATCATAAAAACCATCTGGGACTGTACCTGTCCCATACTCTCTTCCAAACCCTGCTTTTCTTTTTCCTCTTTAGGAGAATCAGAAGGATAGTGTTTAACAGGCTTTGGCATGGCCATTTTTGATTGGATAAAAGTTAAAACACCTGTCATAACAGGAATAAGCAGCAATAATATACCCTGGGATCCAAAATCAGACGGCTTAATTCCTAAATTAAGCCCGAAAAAGTTAGGATCTAAAGCTTGAGGAAGTTTAAACTGCGGAAAATACAAAAGTGAATTAACAAAATTAATGTTGCCTCCGCTACCCGGCAATATATTTATTATTGATTGATAAAGCGCAATAAATACCGGAATTTGGATAAGGGCCGGCAAGCATCCTCCGGCAGGGTTTACCCCATGCTCTTTATATAGCGCCATTTGGGCGGTGGCTAGGGCCTGTTTATCACCTTTGTGTTTTTGTTTTAAGACATCAAGGTGAGGCTTTAAATCCGCCATCTTTTTAGTGGCCTTTATTTGACTTGACATAAAGGGCCACACCAAAACCCTTATCACAATTGTTAAAATCATAATGGAAAAACCCAAAGCTCCGGGGATATGTGCAGCTTGCAAGGTTTGAAAAATTAAAACCAGTAAATTGATTACCGGCCCTAAAAATATTAAGTTAAAAATATCTCCAATGTTCACTTACAACTCCAGATTCTTTTAAGACCAAGCCAGCTACCCCTAATAACCCCAACCTCCCCAATCTCTCTTTTCATATATTCTGAACAACTGACAGGATATTTACAGGCTCCTCCCGGGGCAAAAAAAGATAAAATACCTCTATCGAAAGAAAAAAAGAGTTGATAGGCTTCAATTAAGTTAATTAAGATTTTTCTCATATTATTTGTGCCTTTTTTAAACTATCCTCTAATTCCAAAAGCACATCAGATGATTTTACACTAAGTATACTTGTTTTGGGAAGGGCTACTATATTGATAGTATTAGGCAGTAAGTAGTATGTATTATGGAAAGCTTCAGCAACAAGTCGTCTTGCTCTGTTTCGTTCATGGGCTTTTTTAAAAATTTGAGAGGAGACAGCTATACCAACCCTGGCTGTTTTGTTTTCCCCATATCTATAAAAAATTTTTATAAATTTACTTTCCAGTTTTTTACCTGAAGCAACCCACTTGAAATCTTTTTTGAGGTTTAAACGTTTATCTTTGGAGAGCATTAAACTGTTAATCTAACCCGGCCTTCTGCCCGGCGTCTTTTCAAAACCCCTCTTCCGCCGGAAGTTTTCATCCTTTCACGAAACCCGTGTTTTCTGACTCTTTTTAATTTCTTCGGCTGGTATGTCCTTTTCGGCATAAAGCGAGTATACCATAAGTTGATCTACTTTTTAATAGTTTCTCTATATTGCACAAAAAATGCTTGTGGATTAGATTGTGGATAAGTTTTCAACATGGAGAATTTAAGAATCTGGCATAAATTTTTACAACTTGTTAAACCCCAAGTCAGCATAGCCAATTTTAAAGCTTGGTTTTTAAAAACATCATTAAAAGAAATCAGTGAGGATAAGATTATTCTTTCTACCCCTTCTGCCTTTGTAATAGAAACGCTAAGCCAAAGACACTTAACGCTTATTGAAGACACCTTTGCCCAGGTATTAGGAAAAAGGCTAAAAATTGAATTCATTGTCAAAGAAGCAGAGTCTCAACCGGACACGGAGAGCAGCTTTTTCCAACCTGTTCAAACCCAAGTCTCTGTCTTAAACCCAAAATTTACCATGGATAACTTTGTAGTCGGGCCTTCTAACAACGTAGCTTTTGCTGCAGCCCAGGCTGTTGTTCAAAACCCGGGTGAGTCTTATAACCCGTTATTTTTATACGGCGGCACCGGAGTGGGAAAGACTCACCTGATGTTGGCAATTGGTAACGCTATTTTGGCTAAAAAGCCGAGCGTAAAGGTAAATTACTGCTCCTCTGAAAAATTCATGAACGACTATGTGGAAGCCATACAAACACACAAGATGACAGATCTGAGAAGAAAATACCGTATGTCTGACATACTTTTAATTGATGATATCCAATTTTTCTCAGGCAGGGAAGGAACACAGGAAGAATTTTTCCATACCTTTAACGAACTTCAAAGTAAAAACTCCCAGATGATTTTAACATCTGACAGCCCCCCGCAGGAAATAGCCAAGCTTGAGGACCGTTTAAAATCCCGCTTTGCCGGAGGACTCATGATCGATATTCAGCCTCCGGATTTTGACACCAGAGTCGCCATCCTCAAAGCCAAATGCTTGGAGAGAAGGGAGACCTTGCCGGAAGAAGCGATCAATCTGCTGGCCTCAAGCCTTGATTCAAACATCAGGGAACTGGAAGGTAAGCTGATACAGATTCTCCAGCTGTTGAAATCAAAAAACCTTGAACCCACAGCAGCAAATATAAGTATGCATTTAGGCAGTAAACCTCAAAGATCTTTGGCTGCTGACCCGAAGAAAGTCTTATCCACAATTTGTGATTATTTCAACCTTACCGCAAAAGATCTGACCGGCCCGAAAAGACAGAAAGAGTTGGTCTTACCCAGGCATATGACTATGTATTTACTATCTGAAGAGCTTAAATTAACTGTGGAAAAGATCGGACAGCTTTTAGGGGGGAGGGATCATACTACGGTGATGCATGGCCGGGACAAGATGAAAAAACTGGTGACAAACGACAGAGAAGTACAAAGGATTATTATTGAAGTAAAACAACGCATGCTCACTTGAATGACTTTTCCACAGGGTGAGATTACTTATCCACCACTTATCCACCGAAAATCCACCGGGTTTGAACACTAATTTTTAGCGAAAAGCGAGGCTTAATTTAAATTTGTCCACATATCCACAGACTATATTAATATGATTACTTATTTATATAAGATGAGGTATAATCTAAATCGGTTTGTGGATAATATGGATATAAACTGGCAACTGGTTGGGATAATAGCTTTACTACTTATTATTTCTTATCTATTGGGAAGGTTGCAATCGAAAAAGCCGCAGGATATCCCAACTGATTTGATAGATCTTTATAAAGGAGTTCAGGATCTGCCGGCAAGAGTGTTACAAGCCCTGCAAGGTTCTATAAATCCTCAAAAAGGCAGAATGGCAGAGTTATTAACATATGCTGAGCTGCGTTATGATTATGACCGGATTATACCCCTGGGGTGGCCAATAGACTTTGTCGGTATCAAAAATAATGAAAGAATTGACTTTATAGAAGTTAAGTCCGGAGTAACTCACATCTTGACAGATGAGGAAAAACACATTAAAAACCTGATTATGGCAGGAAGAGTGAATTTCAGACTGATTAAAGTTTCAGAGGAAGATATCTCTAAATTTGTCTCTGCCAGAAAGGAGCATTAAATGAAGTTTACTATTTTACAACAAGATCTGCTGCCTCCTTTACAATCTGTTTCCAGATCAGTCGGGGTAAGGTCTACTCTGCCCGTGTTAGATAATGTCCTGCTTGCTGTTGAAGGTAAAAAGCTGAAGGTAGCAGCCACTAATTTGGAGATAGGTGTTATCAAGTATATCTCTATAGAAGATGGGATAGACGGAGAGATTACACTTCCTGCCAAAACCTTAGTTGATCTGATTTCCGGTTTAGGACAAAGTAAGGTAACTTTGGAGTCAGAAGCAGAAATTACGACCATCCAATCCGGAAAATTTAAAGCCTCGATAAACGGGATATCAGCCTCAGAATTCCCGGCCATACCGCTATCTTCTGATAAAAGTATAAGCTTTCCCAAGGAGATTTTTCTGACCTCGTCTCAAATATTATTTGCTGCAGCAGTTGATGAAGGCAGGCCGGTTTTAACAGGGATTCTAACGGATGTCAAAGATTCGAAACTGGACTTTGTGGCAACAGACGGATTCAGGTTAGCTCACAGACAAGTGGAACTGCCTAAAGGGTCCGGCCAATTTAAGAGCCTGATTCCTAAAAGAACTTTTGAAGAAATACTCAGAATAATTTCAGAGCAGGAGGTTGATCAAATTGAGATAGCAGCTTCGGAAAATCAAAACCAGGTTATTTTTACTTTGGGTCAAACGATCGTTTCCTCAAGACTTATTGAGGGTCAGTTTCCTGCCTGGGAAAAGATTATCCCTGCCCAAATTATAGGCAGATGCTTGGTAGATAAAGACCAGATTTTAAAAGCCATCAAGCTTGCTGCCATCTTTGCCAAAAACGAAGCCAATATCGTAGTTTTGACAACCAAAAAGGGTGTTTTGAATCTTAAATCCCAAGCCAAGGAGTTGGGCAGCCAGGAAAATGAGATTGAAGGGGAAATAGAAGGCGAAGAACTGCAAATTGCTTTTAATACGAAATTTTTACTGGATGCGGTCTCAAATATCCCTACTTCACAGGTGATGATTGAATTTTCAGGGTCTCTTTCTGCCAGTCTGATCAAGCCTATTGGCGAGGAGGGGCTGGAGTATATTGTCATGCCGGTCAGGCTCAGCTAAATCCCCCGGTATTTTATAGTCCTAACATGGTATACCTTCTCTTGTCCCCACCTGCCTACCCCGTCAAATTTTGTCTCGGGTCCGATAAATAAAGTATATGTACGGCCTAACTCATAAGGTTTAAGAGGTTTGATTTTGGCTGTTTTACGATCTTGTGTGAGTTCGATTTCAAATTCTATCTTGGGTTCGACTCGTAGCTTAAACTCCCCCCGGTTTTCCAATGGTCTGTTAAATGAAACTTCAATTATCTCTGCTGCTGAAATGATTGACTCCTCCAAAGGCTCAGGTTTAGTGGAAACTATCTTTGGGGGTTCATTGGGTTGGTTAGATTGGGTAGGAGCAGTAGTTGAAGCAGGAGTGTTAGTTTGAACTTCTTTTTTTTGGAAGATAGTTCTCCCCAAAAAGAAAACTAACCCGGTTACAATTAGTAAGATTATTATTTTAACTTTTAAGCTTTTCATATACTTGTTCTGGGTTCTGTTTTATATTCAAACTGATAATCTTTGTCTATTGTTTGGCTTCCTGGTTGGTTGGATTTTAATAGCTTTAAAGTATAGACAATATCATATTCCCATGCATCTACTGGTTCGATTTCTAATTGATTTAAGCTTGGACTCAAGGAAAATATGAATCTAGCTCTTGGCGAAATTTCTATAAAGAAACTTTCGTAGGAAGTAGGTATATTAAAAGTAATCTTTATATTCTCTGTGACCCGTAGTATCTTTCCGTTAAGACTGGTATTAGCTATTTTTGGTATGGGATTTGTGTCAGTTTGAGGATCGGTTTGGTTGCGAATATCTCTAGAAGTTTGAACTGTAATAATTAATACCAGTATTGCTACCAGCAAGAAGAACAAATAAACTGTTTTTGATTTGGTTTCAGGTTTCATTGTTGAAAGTACTTAACAATACCTGCGGCGTAACCGTTAACAATATCATTAACCAGTTTTTCATCTTTGGCAATCTGGGCATAATCTTTTCTTTTAAACATTTCAACTAGCACCCCTGGCATCGCACTCTCCTCCTGTATGGTTGATTCCGGCTTACCGGGGCAAGTTTCTGCTCCCTTTGATCCCAAGATATACAGAGGGCCGGAACATCCGGCAATAGTAGTATCCAGTCCTATATTGCTTCCGGAAAAAAGACCTGTTTTATCAGATAGTTCAGACCCGATAGCCTCCGCAAGCTTAAGGTTTTGTTGACTAAAGCTGCGGTTTCTGTTGTAATAGGCCCTTGGTCCGGCAAAACTATAATCTCCGCTATCAAAATGGATTGATACTAAAATATTAGCATTAGTTGAGTTTATTTTTCTCACCCGCTCTAAAAGTTCAAGATATTTGTTAGGATTTTCTCTGCTGTTGCCTGGGATAAAACTCTGCTTGTCCTGCGTTAAAAACACTGTAAAACCTAAAGCTTCCAAAGTCGCCTTCAACCGATCAGCTATAATCAGATTCAGGGTAGCTTCGGCATCCTTGTGTTCAATATAATCAGGAACCGCGTGACCCGGATCTAACACAACAACACTTTTACCTGGAGCCGGCGTGTACGAAGTAATCAGAGTAGTCGTTTGAATAGTGCCGTCACACATAAAATCTGAAGGTAACCAGCCGGCATCACAGGTAGCGTTTGGATTAGTAACATTTTTCCCAATTGTTGTATGCACGTGGGTTTCAATAGTTTTACCTACAGATGTGCCGGAAGGATAAGATTGACCTGGTTGGAGGTAGAGGTGGTTTGGGGCAATCGACATATGGACAAACTGCACATACCATTTATCAGCGGAACCCTGTAATGTTCCTTCGAAGTTATATAATGCGCCTGTCCCGCCATTTGAGGATGAACAGTTAGGATATGTTCCTGCTCCTGCGCAAATAGGAGGATTCAGGAATTTCCAAGTAACAGATTGCCCTTGAACAGTAGGCAGGACTACATCTTTTCCACCAGGTCCCCCGGTCTCTATATCGATAGCATCAGCTCTTCTGCTCGTATTAGGGCCGTTAGGGCATTGAGCACAAGTAAAGTTTTTTTGGTATCCACCGCTGCAATGGCCGCTGACTTGGCTAGCATTATAAGAACTTGTGGTGATCTTTCCTCCTGGTACCGGACAGGAAACAGCAAGCCCTGCTATGATTGGTATCGTAGAAGCAGCCTTACACATTCCAACTTCTTTTGCTACTTCTATTGTTGTATTATAGGTATTGGTGCAATTTGTGTGTAACCCTTGAAACAGATGTCTTCTGGGTCCGTAAGCTTCCATATAGTCGTCAAAGGTGGCTATCGGATATTGAATAGCATTTGTAGAATCTAGGGGTTGTGTTCCTTCGAAAGTTGAATCAGAAATTGGATTCGACCTAATCCCCTTAAGCATCTGACATGCTCTGCTGCTGACGTCTTTACTAACAGCACACTGGCTGGTAATTGAGGGTTCATAATCTAATCCTGTTGTTTTTGTACCTACAGCACATCGAACACTTTCATAAAAATCGTTAATTGCAACTCCCACTTTTTCTAGCCTGCACCCCATATCTCCCCCTGCTCTTCCGGCAGTAGAGAATGCAGTCTCTGTCCTCCAGAAACTAAGAAATAGAGCAGGATTGAGTTCTACTGATTGGGCAGTTGAGATAATATGGGTAATTCTTCTTTTGAACTCCTCTTCTGTGCCCGTACTGCCGTCGTTTAATTGTTTTCCTACAAATCTATCTCTATATTTTTGTATATAACTTTCTATATTTTGTTGAGATATTTGGGTGTCAAATAAGTTAATAGCAGGGTTTAGTGGGCGGCAAGCAGTATCACCTCTGTTGGTAGCAGTATCCGGGCAACCTATACTAGTGGCAGTAGCAACTGGGGTAGTTTGTTGATTTGAGGAAAGGGGAGCTAGAATACCTACTCCCAGTGCCATTATCAAAAAGCCAACTAAAATACCTATCCCCACTTTTTTAGAAGCTCCCTTCATCAGTAAAGAGCCTCTGGAAATTTCATTTGATCCAATTGACACTACATTTGCAGCATTATGAGCCAGTCCCCTGACCCAGCTTCCCCCATTTGCCCTAATTGCAGCAGGCGCAAATGCTCCTAAAACCGCTCCTCCAAATGCTCCCGGACTTCCGGCAACCCCTTGGCCGATTACTCCCCCCAAAATTGTGGTAAATCCTGTGACCACCCTTCCCGGGGTCAGAAACTTACCAACGTTTCCCTGAAAAAACCTTCCTCCGGCTGACCCAAAGTTTTTTAAGGTATTTTTAAAAGAACCGGGGACTTTTGGAGCCTGAAATTTGGGTGGTTGAGCAGTTGATTTTACCTCAGTTTTATAGCCTTTAAGATCTTCTCCGATCTCTTTTCTTCCACCTAGATCTGGTTGTGTAACAGCTTCGTATTGTTTTAGGTTATTAAGTTTTGATGTTTCTACTTCTGGTATTTGAGTTGGAATAGTTGGAACGTGAGGCATTGTCCTGGTAGTGTTTCCTCCACCACCTGATGCAGCGCCTACCGGCTCTGCTGCACTTATTTGTCCTGCAGGGGCAGCTTGTTGGGCCAATTCTCTTTCAGTCTCAAATTGTCGGTGGAATCTTTCTGATAATTCATATTCTTTCTTACCCAAAGCCAGATCAGGGTTATCCAAAGGTTTTAAGCGGGGATCTACGTGTATACGCTCATAAAGCCTTTCCAATACCGGCCGGAGTTGAATATTTAAAAATTCAGGAGTTTTAAGTTGTCTGAAAGTGTCTCTTGCCCATTTATATATCCAGGGATCATAATCAATTCCATGAAAGTCTAAAGCTTGGGCATTTTTATACTTTTTGGTGACAGCATCTTTTAAAAAGTGATAAAAATTTACATCCCTTATCATAAGCTTAGTTTACCATCAAACATTTTGCCGGGCCAGCAACTCTCTGGGATTTGAAGTAATCAGCTGGTGTTCCTGGGGAGAGGCCACTACCCTCATAGCCACATGGGTATTGCCTGCAAAAAACAAGCCTTGGCCAATGCCTTCAGCAAGCAGTAATCTTTGCTCCCCTTCGGATAAATTAAAGGTTTGTGCCAGCAAATCTATCGAAACCGGAGCCTGTTTTAAAAGAACTTGAATTGATGAGTTTGAAATAATTTCTTTCCCCCGCTCACTTGCCAAAAAATCTTCTATATCCTGAGTAATGGTAGTCAGACCCAGATAATACTTGCGGGCTCTTTTGGCCATATCTACCAAAAAGTCAGCCGAATCAGGGCTCCTCATCAGATACCATGCCTCATCCACAATCAGAATTCTCTTTTTTAACTTACCCCGGATCCTATTCCAGATAAAATCCAATATCATATGGATTGCCAAAGGTTTTAGCTGATCCGGCAAATCCCGTACGGAAAAGACTGTAAAGGAGCTTTTAATATCGATATTTGACTGGGAAGAGAAAATTCCGGTTAAAGAGCCCTTAATAAACCTTTCCAGTCTGGCTGCCAATTCTAAAGCTGTTGGTTCTTCCATGCCGACTAATACTTTATATAAATCCTCCATTAACGGGGGCTGTCTGTTTTGGGTTTTAGGATCATCGGTAATCCCTTTTAACTGATAAGTCTGCTTTAAGCTGCGGTCTAAAATAGCTGCCTCCTGGGCTGAAAGATTTCCCAACACCAGCTTTAAAAAGCCTGTTAAAGAAAGGATTTTTCTACCCAGCTCGTTTTCTCCGGAGGCTAAATCAGCTGCCAGATCAAACGGGTTTATCTTGACAGGAGAGGAGGCTGAGAAATTGATATACTCTCCTCCAACTGAGTGCACCAGCGGCAAATACTCCTGTTCCGGATCAATTACGATTATTTCCGTGCCAAACATTAAAGAGCGTAGAGCCTCCAGTTTAACCAAATAACTTTTTCCCGCTCCGGCCTTGGCGAAAACCACCTCGTTAGCGTTCTCTAAAGAAAACCTGTCAAACAAAATCAGAGAATCATTATGCTCGTTGATTCCATACATAATCCCCTCATTTGCTGTTAACTCTGATGAAGCAAAAGGGAAAGTGGTGGCCAAAGAGGTAGTATCCATATTGTGAGTCAAATTCAGAAGATCCTGGCCTAAGGGTAAGGTGGTTTTAAATCCATCCTCCATTTGCAGACTGGTGGGTTTGGCGGTGATAGACAAAGAGGCCAAGGTTGATTCAACCAGTTTAGAGGTGTTATGAAGCTCTTCCTTGGAAGCACTCGGTACGGTTACATATAAAGAAAATTGGAAAAATCTTTCCACTCCTTTGACCAGCTGGTCTTGCAAGATGTGTGCATCCTCTAAGGCCACCTCAACTGCAGGATCAAGGCTGCGGCCTCTTTCCAAATCCGTTTGGATTGTCGCTTCCATCTCGGCAATTTTCCGTTTTAACTCATCTAATACTCCGGCAGACTCTGAAGGATAGATAAACATAGAGATCAAAAGTGAATGGTCAAAAGAGATCAGAGGTTCTAGCCAATTAGGTTCTACAAATCTGGGATAGTTTGACACAAAATAGGTTCTGAAAAATCTACCGTCTATTCTTAGGTTATTAAAATCCACCTCAATTTCTGAGGGCGCTAAAACATCCTCCAAGGTTAATTGAGGAACAGGTGGGGGTTGAGCCTTATTAGTTTTTTTAAATTTATTAAATATGCTCATAGTAATAAATTCGAAATCCGAAATCCTAAATTCGAAACAAATTCTAAATTTAAAAATTCAAAATTTAAAAAATTGTTTCGTGCTTCGTAATTCGTGCTTCGAATTTCATTTTATTCCAGCTCCTCCACCACAAAAGGATGGGTTTTGGATGGTTGGCTTACTTCTGTTTTAGGACTTGGTATCTGAGGGGTGCTTGGTGCGGGTTGTGTCGGGCCCATAGGTTCCGGTTTTCTCAAGCTGACCTCAATTTTTTCCACCTTTTTTGTATCAAGCAAAACATTTTCCACAAACTGGCCGTTGTATATATCAAAAAAAAGTTCTATTAGCTCCTTACTAGTCATCTGAACAGCCCTTAAGCCTACCCGGTTAAGTTGTCTTGTGATCTGGTCCCTTCTTGGCAAAAGCACTGTTTTAATCTTTTGCTGTAAAGTTTCTTTTGAGGGAGTAAGCCCCAGTTCAAGTGCAAAAAGCGGGATAACCACAAAAAATTTCTTATCTAACACTTCATTTTCCTTAATGGTTGTTTGAATAAACTGTCTATAGTCTACAATCATTTCTGATAAAAGTTCATTAGTCTGTGCTTTGCGGGCTTGGTCCAGCAGATTCAGATAAGAGCTGATATTTAGTCTCTCTGAATAGATTACAATTTGAATGCTAAAACTTAAAGAGTTTAACATCTGAGCAAAGGCAGAGATGATGGCAATCTGTTCCCTGTCTGACAAAAGCCCGAAATTGACTGCAGAGACCTGTAAAACCAATGCTCCGCCGCCCCCCTTTAAAAGCAGAATATCTTCCTGTATGCCGGATATTATTAAATGTTCCTGTGTTGTACTACTCATAGTTACAAGTCCTACTCTTTTGCTATAATAAGCAAAGGAGGCAATACTTGCCCGTTTAATTCAATTTGTAACACATCAAAAGTAAAATTTTCCTTTTCAAGTTCCAATGTGTAAGTGCCGTTTGGTAAGGGGGTAGAGCCTGTAAATTGACCCAGCTTGTTTGTTTTCAAAGCCCGTACAGGTAGCCCTTCTTTATCATAAATTACTGCAACCGTCCCTTCTAAATATCCGCCTGATTTACTTTTAACAATACCGTTTATAATGTTGGGAAAAGAGGTTAAAGCTACCTGAGTCTGTTTAGGTTTAGCAGGAATTACTACTTTGATTTTTTCCTTCAAATGGGCAGGAGGAACAGCGGTTGCAGGGTTAATTTGTTCTGGTTTGCTTACCGCATCCAATTGCTGCCTGATTTGAGAAGCCTGGTTCACCAGAGTCTGTAAGTCAGTAATAATTTTGTTTACCTGCTGGCTGTAATCAACAGGGATAGGTCTGGGTTGGTTAGCCTCTGATTTAATCTGATTTAAGGTTCTCTCATTTTGTATTATTTTAATCTGCAAATTTTGTGCTTGTCTTGCCAAATCCACGGTTTTTTTCAGCTCATCGGTGGTTGGAAGATCAGGTAAAGGTGCAGTGCTCTCCGTCTTCGGTCTTCCGGTTTCCGCAAGAGCAGTAGCCGGTAGTTGTACCGGCTGCAAACTTGAAAGATATGTCACATACCTGCTGTTAAATAACGGGTCGTCTTTGTACGTTTGTCCGTTTTTCTTCCAAACTCTTTTGGTAGGAGAATAGACTGCCTTTAAAAATGCTGCCAGCCAGTGGTCCAAAGGCCTTGATTCTATCGGTAAAAAAGCAAAAGCTACACCCAAAAGAGCAGAAATTGCAACCAAAGGCCAGCCTATTAAAGGGTATTTTGGTGCCAGGAATAAAAAGAGTAAATAAGCAATGGAGGAGCCGGCTGCCAGATATAAAAACTGCTTTAAGGTCATATCTCCAACCAAATGGAATTGGAAAGTGGTCACATTTTGTGGTATAGGATGCGGTTCCATCTTCCAAAGCATACCTCGTGAAAATACTATAGTCCAGAGGTTCAAACTAGGTCATTTCAGGACAATCTTAACCATTCTGGTAGTAAATATACCGAACCCTAAATAATCAGGTCAGTTCAAAGCCCTATAGTTTCTCTATAGAGCTATGGAAGGCCGCGCGGAAATATCTCAAACAACACTGTCTTCAGATACTTTAGTACCTAAAGAACAGATACCTCTTGCTGATGAAATTGTGAGATTGTTGTGACGCTATGAAGTATTAGTTATTACAACACGGAGTTTAATTTAGCCAACTCTTTGATCATGACTTACGCAATTAAACTACCAAGATGTTAAATATCTTTTAAAATCCAAGTAACTGTTTACATTTCTGTCACTAAAATAGCATGTTCATTGTCACTATATTGCAGCGTTACCACATAATTCTCACTGATATGGAGCACTCCGCTTCTTTTTCTCAAATTCGTAAGATCCTGCTGGGACATACCCAGCTTTACTTCAAGGGCTACATTATCATCCACAATAAAATCTATTTCGCTTGCCTCACCCTTATTATAAAAGGCGAGCTGGTGATGATGTCGGAGGTTTTGGTAAACGCTTTGCTCAAGGGTTTGTCCCTGTGAAATCCTGCCCAGTATATTTGCGATCCCGCTGTCACAGAAAAAAAGCTTCTTGCTGCCAGCTGCCTGTCTGTCAATGCTGGCGGAATGCCTTGGCAGAAGGGAGATAAAATAGGTCTGCTCCAAAAACGAGAGATAACTATAAACAGTATCCCTGGACACGGATAATTCACTTGAAAGTTTGTTTACCTCAAGCCTTGAACCTACCCTGGGGATCA
>CAYSNN010000008.1:0-24210 GCA_964432475.1 uncultured Gammaproteobacteria bacterium | reverse complement strand
CTGCTTTTGGAATTTTACCACGTTCAGAAATTGTTAAGCTCGAGGCTGAAGGAATCAAAAAAGCCCAGCAATACATTATTAAGCTGAGTAATCGAAAAACAAAAATTACTCCGCAGATCATTTTAGATATGCACAAAGTTGGATTTGGTTTTATATTTCCGGATTGGGCTGGAAAATTCAGAACCATTGACGTAACGGTAGGTGATTATGAACCACCGCATTACAGTAAAATTTCGGAGTTGATAAAAAATCTTTGTGAAGATTTGACAGAAAGATTAAAACACCTTCCGTCTCCTCAAAATGAAGAGGTATTCTTGTCAGAATTAATCTCGCTGTTAGCTTGGTTTCAGCACCGTTTTGTGTGGATTCACCCATTTAGGGATTACAATGGAAGGGTTGCTCGTTTACTCACGAATTTACTACTCCTTAATTTGGGATTTCCCATAATAACTATCAAAGCTGAAACAGGAAGAGATAGAGATAGATATGTTAGAGCCATGAAAGCAGCTGACAGCTACGATTTATCAAAATTAGAAGCACTTATTGCAGAATCATTACGAAAAAGTTTAGAGAAAGTTTAAAATTTATAGAAGTGATGCTATGACAAACGAAAAAATATTTTCAAAAACAACCCCAAATATTAATGATGAAGAAATACGAATAGCAAAAGTATTTAGACTAGCTCACGGTAGCAAACTACCTGATGTATCAAAGAAATCGCTTACGATTTATCGTGATTACTTATCAAAACATTTAAATTTTCCTGTTAAGGTTCTTTATGCACAAAATATCGCTCCATTTAAAACCACACGGTGGCCATTTACCGTCACTAATTTATTGGACCTTGAAGATTCTGATGATCCCGAATTTTATGGTCTGTTTTGTCAGGGCACTAGAGGTAGACAGGTATTAGAGATGCCTCTTGCAACTATTGAAGTGGTTGAGGATGGAAACAATTATATGCTGATTGACGATTATAAAACCTGGTTTGAGAATTATCGCTAAAGAATTCATTCACTTTGATTTTTTAGTACTCCAGATAGTTAGTATTTCTCCAGGATTTTCTTTCACTACTTTTTGTAACTCTTCAGGCAACGAACTTATTGGAATAGGCATTCCGTCCAGAAAGACGTTACCCAGAAAAGGATTGGTTTCTTTCATATGGTTAGTAAAAAATTCTCCGTTCCATTGAGACATTTTGAACATATCGCGGATCACTTTTGCTTTTTGTGCTGTCGTGCTTTTTGAAACTCCAAAATAATTACAAATATCATCAGTGCTGATATACGGTTTAAAACTTGGGTCAAAATAAGAAGTTAACGCTCCCAATTGCATAGATTATGGCTGCCACCCAGATTTCTCCTCTTCCAGATAAAAAAGGTACGCTTCTTTTTCGTGCCATTTTTTCAATCATCTTCTCGCATAGTTGGGAATACTCTTGATTAAGATATTTGTCGCAAAATTTCTTCGCTTCCTCTATCAGTTTTTGTTTATATTCTTCAACTGTTGTTTGATGAGCATTCATGGCTATTTATATAGAAATATGTCAGATGGTAATTGTATTTTTCCTGTAAACAAATTACAAATTCTTAAATTCATCTTGTAACGCCCGGAAATGTTTATAACGCATTCGGAGAGCGTTTAGATATTTCTCCCAAGAAATTGGGTCTTTCAAAATGGAGTCATAAATAGATTTAATTTTCTTCGAATATGCAGCTGCTTCCCGATAATCATCTCTACTTTTATGATCGATATATTCCTGTACAATTTTTTGATACAGAGAGATTGCCTCTTTTGGAAAGATTTGTTTAATATTTTCTACTACGTGATCAATAACAGCATGGTACGTCACATGTTCATTTGCCAATTTTATAGCTGCAGGATAATCTTTCTCGTAAATGTAGACCTCTGCAAGCGTGTATTCATCATCTTTACAAAGTGTGATGAATGATTGTTTTGTTTCCTCCCAATTGCCAAGCCGGTTGGCAGCAGACTGTAAATTTTTATATAAATTAAGACCTTTCTTGTCATACGTTGCCATTGCCATTAAAATTCTGTGGATGTTTTTATCATCGTTTTGTTTGGTATATAGCTCAAGCAATTTTTAGTGTATGTTGAAAAATAATCATATTCCTCCCGTTTTTTAGATAGTTTTGTAACCCATTTTTCGAGTGTTTCTTTGTATTTTTCTTCATTATCCTTTTGATGCCAATATTGAGCTAATTCCAGATAGTGTTCTTCAGTGATCAATCTATGTGTACGCAGTTTTATATAGTTTTCATCTTCGTGTAAGTGCAAGTAATATTTAGCAATCAAATCGTCGGAACGATCATTTTTAATTGTTTTAAGGCTATCTATAATGTAATGATAATCTTCCGAAAATTCAGCAATCGTATCTATGGCTTGTTTGATTGCTTCAGAGACCTCACCATAATCAGACATTTCCCATACGAGCGTTTTTAGTAATAAATCAAAATACGTCTTTTTTTCTTCGTGTTTTAACGCCAGTTGTTTTACAGCCTGTCCATATTGCCGAAAGGCCTCTTCAAGATTTATCGTTCCGATGGGGAAATTACTGTAAATCTTGTTCACCTTGGTCAGCATATAATAATAAACATCAATTTGATCTTGGGGATGAAGAAGTTTTGCCTTTTGAATGATTGCATCTAACTGCGGATAGTCATCGGATTCGCAAAACTCACGATCACCATATTCATAGTCTTCATATTGTAATTCTTTTATAAATTGATCAATTTCTTGTTTGAGATTTTTAATTTGTTGTGGGTTACTCGGCTGTGCGGCAATAAATTGTAAAGGAATCTGTAAGTTTTTGATAATTGCCTGTTTCACCACCTCATCACCTTCAATAAGCTTGACCATTAATTCCAATAATTCTTCATGGGATAATGTTTGTAATGCCTTTTTAAGAACAGTAACGCTAAAGTCATTCATGATAAAAATAGCAAATATTTTCCTTTCTATATTATCAAAAATTCTTTTATTGTCCAGCGGTAACAAGAGAATAGGAAAGTGTGGAATAAATATATCAAACTATATCATCAAGATTAACACACCTTTTTAGAGTGTCTCATTTGTCTCATTTAGGCTCGAAATGATACAATGACTATAGTGATTGAAAGGTTCTAGACCGAAGTGCTCAGCCAAGTAGGGCACTCCATGTGATCGTGTCCCCTGATTGGGTTGTTGGGGCTGCCTAAATTGATATTTTTATCCCAAAGGTTCGAAACCGGTAGGCTCAGCCATAAAGTTGTTTCAGTAATCCATAAACTGATTTATATTATGGATTAAGTAAGACAATAGATAAATTTAAAATGGTGGCAAAGGTGACCCATAAGATGTAAGGGACTAAAAGATAGGAAGCAGTTTTTGAGATTTTATGGAATCTAATGATGGTAATTAAAATCAGGCTCCAAAGAATGAGTATATCTATTAGTCCCAGTACTTTAGAATGAAGCCCAAAAAACAGTATTGACCAGAGAAAATTAAATACCAATTGGGCTATAAAAAAACTTAGGGCTTTTTTTACTGCCTTTTTTTCCAGGCCTTTTATCCAAACAAGATAAGCTGCCACTCCCATTAAAAAATAAAGGATAGTCCAGACAGGACCAAAGATCCAGTCGGGTGGGGAAAACGGGGGTCTTTGCAAAGTTTGATACCAGGTTGGTATGGCAGACAGGGTAAATGGTGTAGCAGTGATTCCTACCAGCTCACACCCTACAACGGCTATTAAGAATTTCGAAAGTTTCTTCACTACCATTTAGTATATTCATAAAATAACCATATGTTCAAGAAGCGCAAAATGAGAATTGTATAATTTGCTTTGTGCTGAGTAAAATCGTACATTCGATAAACTCAGTACGACTCTGAGTGCTAATCGAATGGGTCGAAGCACAAAAAAACTCGCACAAGGCGAGTTTTCTTGAAAAGCTATCTTGCGATAACCAAAATTATTTATACCAAAGATATTTTCCTAGGTCAACTAGTACAAAGTATGTCAAATAGTTTACAGGTTACAGATGACAGGTTACAATTAAAACAATGAAGGTTTACTTAGCAACTGATCATACGGGTTTCAAGTTAAAAAATGAAATTAAGGATGTTTTAGAAAATGAAGGGTATGAGGTTGAAGACTGCGGAGCATATGAATATAACAAAGATGATGATTACCCTGATTTTATAAGTAAAGCAGCAGAGGTTGTATCTAAAGACCCGGAGAATTGCAGGGGTATTATCTTTGGCGGGTCCGGGCAGGCAGAGATGATGATTGCAAACAAGTTTAAAGGTGTTCGCTGTGCTCTTTTTTATGCCGCAATTCCACCGGTTCGCGCAGCTGATATTACCGGACGGATGAGTGATGACTCTTTTGAAGTGATTAGATTGACACGCGAACACAATAATGCAAATATGCTTTCTGTCGGAGTACGTTTCATGACAGATGAGGACGCTATAAAAGGAGTTAAATTATGGCTTAATACATCTTTTCCCGGAGATGAACGTCACGTAAGAAGAATTGAAAAGATTAAAAAAATTGAAGAAAATATCTAAATGGTTCAAATAATCCCCTCAGTTCTTGCAACAAGTGAAGATCAATATATAGCTGATATTTCTAAATTAGACTCATCACGCTCTTTGGAAGGAAACTGGGTACATATTGACTTCATGGATAATATTTTTGTTCAAAATAAAAGTATTGAGCCTGAAATAACGAAAAAATACGCTGATAAATTTCGAAAAGAAGCACACTTAATGGTGGTACATCCAAATGAATGGATTGACAAGCTTATTGATGCAGGATTTGAAAGAATAATTTTTCATATTGAATGTGAAGATAATATAGAAGAGTTAATCGACTATATAAAACTTAAGGGAATAAAAGTGGGATTGGCATTAAAAAATGAGACGCCTATTGAAAAACTAGATGATTTTACAGCAAAAATAGATGTGGTTTTACTTATGTCCATCATTGCCGGTTTTCAAGGAAATCCTTTTATCCCAGGTACGTTAGATAAAATTCGTGAGTTCAAAGCTAAGGGATCAGAGGCAAAACTGGGGATAGACGGTGCAGTAAAGGATAGTAATATTAAAGAGATCATGAATGCAGGTGTGGATTTTGCTATAGTAGGTTCATATCTTTTAAAGGGGAATGTAGAAGAAAATATAGAAAGGTTATGGGAGGTGTTACATGAGTGAAGAAGATAAAGCAAAGAAAGCTTTAACCATACAAAACATAGCAATTTTTGGCTATGCCGATGCATCTGAAAACGATGAGCTTTTTAAAGCGGTAAGAGAAGTCACCAAAAGATTAGCAGAGGCAGGGTACGTGGTGGTAGACGGAGGAGGACCGGGGGTAATGAGGGCAGCAACCATTGGGGCAAAAGAGGGCGGAGGAAAAGTAATTGGGGTAACGCTATATTCGGAAGAGATACCAAATTTTGAAGGCAGGGACCCGAAAAATTTATTTGATGAAGAAATTAAAACAACAAACTATGTAGAAAGGACTTTAGCTTTAATGAAAACAGGGCAAGTGTATGTAGTTTTTAACGGAGGGACAGGGACTATCTCAGAATTTGGTATGGCTTGGGGGCTTGCTAAACTTTATTTTGGTCATCACAAACCTTTAATTTTGTATGGTAAATATTGGGAAAATATAATCAATGCCTTTAAAGAAAACATGTTACTAAGACCTCAAGAGCTTGAGGTATACAAAATTGTTGATTCACCGGATGAAGTCTTAGATGCAATCAAATCATTCGAGAATGAGTTGGGAAGGGGCGAACACCAACATGTAATACCATCGGATGGTGGTTTTTCGATCTAGCTAGTTTAGAAAAAATTTAATATTATATTAATATAACTTTATGGTCTTAACTGCCCAAGATATTCAAAACCTAGAAGGAAAAGCCAATATAATCCGCCAAGATATTATTAAGATGTTGGTTGAGGCCGGGTCCGGCCATTCTGCAGGACCTTTAGGTATGGCAGATATCTTTACAGCTTTATACTTTAATGTTTTAAATCACGACCCAAAAAAACCTGCTTGGCCTGAGCGCGATAGATTAATCCTGTCAAACGGGCATATTTGTCCTGTGCTTTATGCAACATTGGCTCATGCAGGTTATTTTCCTGTTTCAGAACTTGCAACCTTAAGAAAGTTAGGGTCAAGGTTACAGGGGCATCCTCATAGGACTGCATTACCCGGCTTAGAAACTACTTCAGGACCTTTGGGATCCGGTCTATCACAAGCTTGCGGTATGGCTCTTGCCGGAGGGATAGACAATAAAAAATGGTGGGTATACTGCTTAACTTCTGATGGTGAACATGATGCCGGTAATACTTGGGAGGCAATCATGCTTGCAGGAAAGTATAAATTAAATAACTTAACTGTAATAATTGACCGCAATAATATTCAAATAGATGGCTTTACGGAAAATGTCATGCCTTTGGAGTCTTTGAAAGCAAAGTATGAGGCATTTAATTGGTATGTTTTGGAAATAGATGGACATAATTTTGAACAAATTATTGCTGCATGCAACGGGGCAAAGGCAATCTATAACAAACCGGTGGTAATAATTGCGCATACTATCCCAGGCAAAGGGGTAGATTTTATGGAAAAAGATTTCAGATGGCACGGTATACCTCCAGGTATACAAGACATACCGGGTGAACCCCCAAAGACAGAGCAGGTTAAACTCGCCTTAAAAGAGTTGAGAACACTAAAAGGGAGGATAAAGTCAGAGCATGAATAAAAGCTGTTATGATAAACTCTAAAGTTTTTTTAAATCTTAAGCTATTTGGTGAAGATGTCGAACAGGTTCCTTCCAGAAAAGGATTTGGAGAGGGGTTGGTTTTAGCCGCTGAGGAAAATGACCAGGTCGTAGGGCTTTGTGCAGACCTTACAGAATCAACCAGAATACAAGCATTTGCTGAAAAATTCCCGCAAAGATTTATTGAGATGGGTGTTGCCGAGCAAAATTTGGCAGCAGTTGCTTCCGGAATGGCTGCTGCAGGTAAGATTCCGTTTATTTCCTCTTATGCTACTTTTTCTCCGGGAAGAAATTGGGAACAAATCAGAACTACCATTTGTTACAACGACAGAGAGGTAAAAATTATCGGGTCTCATGCCGGAGTTTCTGTTGGACCGGATGGCGCAACACACCAAGCTTTAGAAGATATGGCTATAATGAGAGCTTTGCCCAATATGATTGTAGTCTGTCCTGCAGACACTATAGAGGCAAAAAAAGCAACACAAGCGATAGCAAGACTTCCCAAACCTTGTTATATGAGACTTTCAAGAGAAAAAGTTCCGGTAATAACCACAGAACAGACCCCCTTTGAGATTGGAAAAGCAGAAATCTTTTACGAAGGCAAAGATGTAACAGTTGTTGCCACAGGTCAGATGGTATATAGAGCGTTACAGGCAGCTAAGCAGCTAGAATCACATAAAATTAGTGTTCGAGTAATAAATTGTCACACTATCAAACCTTTAGATAGTAAAACCATTCTAAGAGCTGCAGAAGAAACAGGAGCTATCGTCACTGTGGAGGAGCACCAAGTTACTGGAGGATTAGGGGGAGCAGTGGCAGAACTCTTGTCTCAAAAATACCCAACCCCCTTAAAAATTATTGGTGTGGAAGATAGATTTGGAGAATCAGGTGAGCCAAATGAGTTGCTGGAGAAGTTTGGTTTAACCAAAGACGCGATCATAAATGCTGTAACACACGTTCTGCGAATGAAGGGAAGATAGGATTACTTTTTGTTTGGGAGAAATTGAACTAAGAGTCTAAAAAGTACTACAAACGCAGCGAACCCAAAAGTTATTTGGCCCACCAACCTTTTAATCACAAGCACTCCGTTTACTGATTCAACCAGATAAAAATGCAATACAGCGATAATTAAAGCCAAATAGCTTAATGATTGTACCCGCTTCCAGATATTGGGGGTCAAGGCATTGATAGCTGTTTTGTTAGAGGTTATGGTAACAACAGAAAGTATGGCTAAAGAAGTTAAACCTGCTAGTAGTCCAAAGTATTTTGGGTTTGCAGGATCAAACAATTTTGCAAGGTTGTAGTCAAAGAAAAAAATATAAATTAAAACCGCGTGCATAAGGCCTACAAAGAAACCAAGTAGTCCCCAAGCTTTACGGTTAGCTTTTAAAGATTCAAAAAAAGGAAAGAATCTGCAGGCCGGCCCTACAAATAATGTTAATGCAATAAGCGTAATTGACAATAGTCCTGTGGTTTTAATGACTTCTGACGGGGTAATCTTGCCGAAATTATAGAATTGAAAAAAAACAAAGTAAAGTCCTGCAGGAACCCCAAAATCAATCAACCAGTGGTAATGATGAGTGACAGTTTTATTTTTCATTGACAAATATTGGGTATAAATTGATAATAGGCAGGTAATGTTCAAAATGTCAAATAGACAAACGAATAGACTAATCTTTATATTTAGCCTGCTTGGTTTGGCAGTCACAGCATTTTTAGCTTACGAGTATAATCAGAGTGGATCAATTGTTTGTCCGATTACGGGTACCGGTTGCGACACTGTCAGGAGCAGCGATTTTTCTAAATTTCTTGGAATAGATTTACCCTACCTTGGGTTGGTTTTTTATGTGGTAATGGCTTCTCTGTCGATATGGTTGACGCAAAATTATGACAGACGTATTAATTTATCTAGGCTGCTGGTGGGCTTCTCGGGGGTTGCTTTTGGGGTATACCTTACTTTCTTGGAAGCTTTTATAATTAAAGCCTATTGTATTTGGTGTATAGCATCATTTATTGTGTCGATAATAATCTTTTTACTATGTATAAAAGATGTTAGAAGTATTTTTAAAAAACAACAAAACTTAGTATTATGAAGACGGAAACAAAAGTACTGGGAGGAATATTAATATTTAGTTTGATTTTAATTTTTGGAGCAGTTTTTCTTCTGGGAAGAAGTAATAATACTCCTGGGGTAAGTAATAGTCAGGTGATAAACATAGACTATTCCAAAGGACAAAAAATTGGCAGTGATAGTGCAAAGGTAAAATTAGTAGAATTCTCAGACTTACAGTGTCCTGCTTGCAGAGCAGTGGAGCCTCTTGTTAAGCAGACTATTCAAAAAAATAAAGACAATCTGCAGTTTATATACCGCCACTTCCCTTTAATGCAGCATGTACATGCCAAAAAAGCTGCAAACTTTGCAGAATATGCAGCAACTGAAGGCAAGTTTTGGGAAATACATGATAAGCTATTTGAAACACAAGAGAGCTGGTCTGAGCTTGCCGATCCTACAGACTACTTTGCTGATTTAGGCGCACAATACGGATTGGATAAAGAAAAAATTAAAGATGCTGTCTCAAAAGGCACTTACGATCAAAGAATTAATGAAGATTTTGCAGAAGGAAGTGTATTAAGGGTTAATGCAACACCAACATTTTATCTTAATGGTAAGAAGCTGAATTTGAAAAATTTTACTGATTTAGAACAAGTTGTGTCAGAAGAACTGAAAAAATGAAAACCGACTATTTCTTTAAAGGTTTTTTAGCAGCGCTTTTGTTTATTGGGTTGATTTGGGCAAGAAGCGGTCTGGGAAAAATTATAGAAGGAAAGTTTGTTGATTCTCTAGGCACGGTTTTAACAAAAACAGCTAAAGGAAATCCTTATCCTTGGTATAAAAATTTTCTTGAAACTGTTGCTATTCCAAATTCCCAACTTTTTGCACAACTGACGATGTGGGGGGAGTTTCTGACAGCTCTTTCTGTTACTTTGGGGTCAATCTACCTGCTTTTTTCAAAGAGAAAACAAAAATTAGGATACCTGGTTTTGATTGCAGGATTAGTAGGGGGGATGTTTTTGAATTTAAGCTTTTGGCTTGGATTTGGGTATACCAGCCCTTCTTCCGATAGTTTGAATTTACTGATGTTTTTTATCGAACTTACCGGAGTCGTTGTTTTTTTAAAGGCCCTAAAGACAGATATTTGACAAATTTTTTTGTATGAATTATTATATCCCCCTAGGGGGGATTATGACTTATAGACCAAAAGATACCCAGGAGAGAATTCTTCACCGTCTAAAAATTGCTCAAGGACATCTTAAAAAAGTTCTTAAGATGGTGGAAGACAACCAGTATTGTATTGACGTCATCCATCAATCTCAGGCAGTGCAGCGCGCTTTAAAAGAAGTAGATGCATTAGTTTTAGAAAATCACTTAAAAACTTGTGCATCAGATGCTATAAGAGAGGGTCGACAAAAGGAAGCAATAACTGAAATAATGAATGTATTTAAAAGGAATAAATGAGCACTGATAAAATTATAGTAATTTTCTTAGGTGTGGCCGGAATATTTTTTACTTATTGGTTTTTCCTGATGAAGAAAGAAAGAGTTGTTGAAGTTAATGATTCTATAGATGTTGTTGTAGAAGGTGGCTTTACTCCTGATGTAATCTCTGTACCAAAAGGGAAAACCACAAAGATAAATTTTTTTAGGAAAGACCCATCAAGCTGCCTGGAGGAAGTTGTTTTAAGTGATTTTAAAATTCGTAAACAGTTACCGTTAAACCAAAAGACGACAATTGCAATAACTCCCAAAGAGTTAGGTGAATATAAATTTGAATGCGGGATGAATATGTTTCACGGAAAGGTGGTCGTTAGATGATTACTAAAACCTTTTCTATAAAAGGAATGCACTGTGCATCCTGTGTAAGATTGATAGAAAAAGCAATAGGAAAGATTGAGGGAGTGTCCGTCTGTAATGTTAATCTTGCTTCGGAAAAGGCTACAGTGACCTATAATCAGGATCAGGTAACAGATAACAAAATAACCTCTGCCGTATCAGGTGTCGGTTATCAAGTCGTAGACGGTGAAAAAAATGAAGAGGAAGACAAGATTGAAAAACAGAAAGAACTAAATAGCTTAAGACTTAAGGTTGCTGTTAGTTTGTCTTTGGGCAGCTTAATTGTTTGGGGCAGTTTTCCAGGGTTGATGGAAACAGCTCCGCAAATTTTACGAAACTTTTTTGTACAGTTAATACTTGCTACACCAGTGCAATTTTGGGCAGGACTTGCCTTTTATAAAGCCACAATTCCCGCTTTGAAAAACAGAACTGCCAATATGGATACATTGGTTGCCTTAGGCACAACTGTGGCTTTTGTCTATTCGTCTGTTGTTACTTTTTTTCCGCAGCTTATCATGCAAGCAGGTATTGAGCCAGAACCATACTTTGATGTGGCAACAGTCATTATCGGGCTCATTCTTTTGGGGAGGTTTTTTGAAGCAAGAGCAAAGATGGGGACCTCTGAGGCGATTAAAAAATTAATTGGTCTACAGGCAAAAACTGCCCGCGTAATAAGAGGTCAAAAGGAAATAGATATCCCAATTGATCAAGTTGTTATGGGTGATGTGATTAGGGTAAGACCCGGAGAAAAAATCCCTGTTGATGGAGTAATACTTGAGGGTGAATCAGCTTTGGATGAGTCAATGATTACGGGTGAAAGTGTTCCTGTGGAAAAGAAAAAAGGAGACAGTATAGTTGGAGCCACAATTAATAAAACAGGTACTTTCACATATAAGGCAACTAAGGTTGGTAAAGATACCATGCTTTCACAAATCATTAAGCTGGTAGAGGAGGCACAGGGCAGCAAGGCTCCCATTCAAAGAATCGCTGATTTGATTTCATCATACTTTGTGCCAATTGTAATTATGCTGGCAATTATAACTTTTGTTGCATGGTATGTTTTTGGGCCTGCTCCGGCCTTTTTGTTTGCCATGTTGAATATGATTGCTGTTTTAATTATTGCCTGTCCCTGCGCAATGGGTCTTGCAACACCAACTGCGATTATGGTGGGTACCGGAATTGGAGCGGAACATGGGATATTAATCAAAGATGCGGAAAGTTTAGAAACCGCTCATAAAATTAATACAGTCATTTTTGATAAAACAGGAACTATTACGGAAGGTAAACCCAGGGTAACCGATTTCATAATCATGAAAGGAATAGAGCAGGTTAAAAAAAACTTGGGATGGAATATTCCGCAGGGAATCAGTTTAACAGACTATATTTTATCTTTGATTGTAAATTTGGAAAAAGGATCAGAGCATATTTTGTCAGAAGCAATTGTGAAATATGGAGAAAAAATAAAAAACAGCTTTCAAGTGGCCAATTTTCAAGCCATATCAGGACACGGAATTGTCGGTAAAGTTGACGGCAGGACAGTGGCGGTGGGAACTTTGAAACTGATGAAGCGGGAAAAGGTGATGGGATGCGCCGAGTTGGAAAAGTGGGCAGAAGAGTTTCAAAATCAAGCTAAAACCTTGGCATATATCGGGATTGACGGAAAAAATGTAGCCCTGATTGCCATTGCCGATACTGTAAAGCAGAGCGCTAAGGTCGGAATAGAAAAATTAAAGAAAATGGGTATAGAAGCGGTTCTTTTAACAGGTGATCATGAAAAAGTAGCTAAAGTTATAGCTGCTCAGGTGGGTATTGACAAGGTTTTTGCCCAGGTTTTGCCTGATCAAAAAGAAAGCAAGGTTAGGGAAATGCAGAATTCAGGTAATGTGGTGGCTATGGTGGGAGATGGGATAAACGATGCCCCGGCCCTGGCTGCAGCAGATGTAGGGATTGCTATGGGAACAGGTACGGATGTAGCAATCGAGGCAGGGGATATCACTTTAGTAAATAAAGATTTGGCCTCTGTGGCTCAAGCTATACAGCTTTCCAAAAAAACTATGAGGACTATAAAGATGAATTTGGTATGGGCTTTCGGGTATAATATAATATTAATTCCGGTTGCTATGGGAGCCCTTTATCCTTTTTTAAATATCTTAATGAATCCCATATTTGCCTCGGCGGCCATGGCATTAAGTTCAATATCAGTGGTAGGTAATTCCTTATTATTAAAGAAAGCGAAACTTTAACTTATGAATCTTTGGGCAATCTTTTTAACCGGTTTAACTGTTGGAGGATTGACTTGTTTGGCAGTGCAGGGGGGTCTGTTGGCCTCAATTATTGCTGCCAGGGAAGAAGAGGTTACTAAAGAACAGGGAATCAGAAAACACGCCATTTATGCTACTGCTGTGTTTTTGTTTTCCAAATATATAGCTTACGTTCTCTTGGGATTTATTCTGGGGGCTTTTGGAGGAGTAATAAATATTGGAGGGAAGGTGCAAACCCTGATGCAACTTCTGGCAGGTTTTTACATGTTGGCTGTGGCTTTTAATTTGCTAAACATCCACCCGATATTTCGTTATGCTATTATTCAGCCTCCCAGGTTCTTAACCAGGTTAGTTCACAATCAATCAAAATCAAAAGATATTTTTGCACCGGCTTTGCTTGGAGCGATGACTATTTTTATTCCCTGTGGTACCACCATTGCCATGGAGGCTTTGGCCATCTCAAGCGCTAATGCTTTGATCGGGGCCTCAATTATGGCCGCCTTTATTTTAGGGACCATGCCGCTGTTTTTTGGGATTGGGTTTGCCACCTCTATTTTAGGTGATGTTTATAAACAAAGATTTTTAAAATTAGCAGCGGTGGCAGTAATTTATTTGGGTATTACCTCAATTAACGCTTCTTTGGTGGCTTTAAATTCTCCGGTGACTTTACAAAGTATGGCGGAAAATTTTCCTATCACTGTCACTTTTGATACTTCGGGGCAAGCTCAAGAAGAGTCAACTAATCAAAATCCGGTAATAGATATAACAAGTAGGGGTTATTTGCCGGATTATATCAGAGTTAAAAAAGGTTACCCGGTCAATCTAACTTTGAAAAGCAAGGATGCATTTTCCTGTGCCTCTGCTTTTAGGATCCCGGCTTTGGGAATTAAAAAGAATTTGGCTCCCAACGATACACAGGTTATTACTTTTACACCAACTGAAGTTGGCAGAATTCAATTTAATTGTTCAATGGGTATGTATCGGGGGGTGATTGAGGTTATATGATTAAAAAGAAATTTAAAATTGAGGGGATGCATTGCACTTCTTGTGCTATGACAATAGATATGGATTTGGAAGATCTGGAGGGGATTAAAAAAGCCCAGACAAGTTATGCCAGATCGGAATTAGAGGTGGAGTTTGATCCAATAAAAGCGAGTGAGGGATTAATTTTGGAAACTGTCAAAAAAAGCGGCTATACAGCAAAAGGGTTATAAGATGAATTTTGATGTGGATAAAGATTTTGCCATTTTTGATAAACTGCTAGCCAAACGTCCTGAGATTATTCCCGACACCTTAAAAAAAGATTTAAAAAATTATTATCTTCCATATATTCAAAAACTAATTAATTTAAGACAGCAAAAAGACCCTGCTGAAGGAATAATAGTAGGTGTATCTGCAATCCAAGGAGTAGGAAAAACAACGCAAGGTGAGATCTTAGAAATTCTACTTGGTCATTTAGGTTATTCATCAATTAGTTTGTCGATTGACGATCACTACATTACTCATGAACAGTTAAATCAGCTTCGAGAAGAAGATCCCCGCTATATCAGAAGAGGGGTAACACACGATATCCCCTTGGCAATACAAAACTTAACGGATTTGAAAACTATGACAGATGAAGCAGAAGTTAAGATGCCGATCTATGATAAAGGAGCTTTTGATGGAGATGGAGACAGGGATGGATGGAAAACTGTTACCAAAAAGCCCGATTTTATTTTTTATGACGGTTGGATGGTGGGGGTAAGAAGAGTAACAGATGAATCAGTTTTTGAATCAGGTCTGCCTGCACTTGATACTCCCGAACATATCCAATTTGCTAAAGATATTAATAAGAAATTGGATGAATACCTCCCTCTTTGGGATTTATTTGATTTTTTAACAGTGTTATATGTGCCGGATTATCAAATCTCTCTAAAATGGAGAGATCAGGCAGAAGACAGGTTGCGGACTAAAGGTGAAGGTATGAGTCATGAGGAGATTAGAGAATTTATCTATTACTTTTGGCGCTCAGTCCACCCGGCCATTCATATAAAAAATCTGGCTCAAGATGAACTGCATACTAACCAGGTGATAGTTATTAATGATGATCATACTGTTAGAGAAGTTCTAACTCCTGTTCAGGCAAAGGAGAAATATCCTTAATGTATGACTTGATTTCCATTGGTGATGTGGTGGTAGATACATATATTCCTTTAATTAAGGCAGAAGTTTTAGAAAAAGACGGAGTGAAACTGTTGGGGCTGCCGTATGCGGGTAAGTTGTGGGTAGAACAATCTAATTCAATGGTAGGGGGTAATGCTGCCAATAATGCGGTTGGTTCATCCCGGCTTGGGTTAAAGACTGCCATTTATACTAATGTAGGCAATAAAGATGAAGATGAGTGGGATGATAGGATTATTGCTAAGCTCAAAAAGGAAAAAGTAGATACGAGATATGTTGTTGAAACAGATGAATTACCTTCCAATCATAATATAGTTTTAGACTTTAAAGGGGAAAGAACTATTTTAGTTCATCATCAGCCTTGGAGATTTAATTTACCTGATTTAGATAAAACTAAATGGTTGTATTTAACTTCTATGGCGCCATCTTTTGCGGACTCAAACCTAATAAATCAAATTACAAATTATGTCGAAAGGTCAGGTGCAAAATTGGTTTATCAGCCGGGGACTTTTCAGCTTAGGTGGGGTTTAAAAAACAATTCAAAAATTTTGGTTTTATCTCAAGCTTTTATTGTAAATTGCGAAGAAGCCAAGATTTTTTTAGGACATAACACTCAAGATAAAATTTCTGTCAAAAACCTCTTGTCAAAGATATCTAACTTAGGTCCCAAAATGGTTATGATAACAGATGGAGTAAACGGATCATTTGGGTATGATAGTAAAAATTTTTATAAACTGGACTCTTTCCCGGCAAAGCTTGTGGAAATGACAGGGGCAGGTGATGCCTATGCGTCGGGTTTAAGTGCAGGTTTATTATATGGCAAAGACTTAAAAGAGGCTATGAGATGGGGGGCAGCCAATGGGGCTGCAGTTGTTGAAAAATTAGGCCCCCAAGCAGGGCTTCTAACTGATAGTCAAATGCAGGAAAGATTAAAGAAAAATTCCAAAATAGTGGCCAAGGAAATTTAAAACTCTATTTTTTCACCATGTGTTCGAGCGAATATTCAAAAGTTGCATCGACTTTCTTGTGGGGATTAAAGGTGTTATTTGGGTCGAAGATCTCTTTTACTTTTTTAAATAATTGGTAAACATCTTGTCCGAACATTTCAGGTAAATAAGGCCCCCTGATTAACCCGTCGTTGTGTTCTGCAGACATGGATCCTTTATATTCAAATACTAACTTAAATACTTTTTCCATAAGTTCCGGTATAACTGCCCTGACATCTTCCAGGGACAGATCCATTAAAGGAATAATATGGAAATTCCCATCACCGATATGGCCTGCTAGGGTGTAAACCATCCTGTCCTTGTAAGGCTCAATTAGGGCATTTAATTTTGGCAGAAACTCCGGTAAGTATTCCGGTTTGACAATAATGTCATCAATAAAGGATGAAGCTTTCATTCCTTTTGAATACTTCATTAACAGTCCAAAACTTTTATGTCTTATTACCCAATACTTTTCCTGATCTTTTTGAGAGTCTAAAACCTGTGCTTTGAGATTAAATGAGTTTAAAGCCTGCATGGCGGTTTGAGCTTTTTGCAAAGCCTCGTTTTTGTCATCTGAGGTAAAATTTGCCAAGAGCGTGAGGCTTGGGAGTTTGCTCTGTAATTTTTCCGGTAAAAACTTAAGAAATGCGGAAAATCTACTACTGTGTTTAAAATTGGCAGTTAAATCCCAGGCATGGTCAACAGCAAGTTTTAAAGTTTGGTCATCGTAACATTCAAAGCTTTCGGGTTTAAACTCTAAGACTTTCCCCACAACCTTATCAAGTTCGGCTAAATTGGGAAGTGAGATAACCAGTAAAACCTGATAGTTTTTGGGTTTTATTAAATCAAGTTCTATTTCTGTAATAATTCCCAAGGTTCCTTGTGAGCCAATTATTAATTTACTCAGATCAAAAGTCTCCCCATCCCAGACATCCCAAAGATCAAATCCTGTGGAGTTTTTGCTCGTTTTTGGTCTTGCCTCCTGTATTAATTTTTCATTTTCTTTTATAAGGTCAAAAATTTCAGAATAAATTCTACTTTCAAAAGGTTTTTGGGCAATTTTTTTATCTAATTCTTTTTTTGTCAAAGCCTGAAATGTATACTCATTACCGTCTGCCAGTATAACCCTTACTCTTTTAAGATATTTATTAATCGGTCCGTAAGTTAATTCGAGTTCCCCGCCTGCATTTGTGGCAACCATACCTCCTACCGTACAAATTTCCCGGGAAGCAGGATAAGTTGGTAAGAGCACCCCTTTTTTTAAAGTTTCCGCTTCAAAATCCCGATAAAGCATCCCCGGTTGGACAGCTGCAGAATTATCGGATAAATTAACAATTCTGTTGAGGTATTTACCAACATCTAAAATTATGGATTCTCCGATTGCCCCGCCGGTCATATCTGTACCGGCAGAGCGGACAGTAATAGAGAGATTATTTTGAGAAGCGAATTTAACTATATTTTTTATGTCCTCGCAGTCTTTAGGAAAGGTCACAACTTGAGGTTTAATCTCAAAAATAGAAGCATCGTGGCTATATTTTATTAAAGTTTCCTCATCATCCAAAACTTCACCTTGGATTACTTTTTGTAAATCATCTTTTAGGACCATGAAATTATGGTAACATAAATATTGTGGAGCCGGAAATATATGACACAATTATTATTGGTGGAGGGGCTGCGGGGATTACTGCTGCAGTATACGCTGTCAGAAAAAACTTAAAGGTTTTACTTATAACCAAAAATATTGGCGGACAAACAGCTCTCTCCGGGGATGTAGAGAATTACCCCGGTTTTACCATGATTACCGGAGCAGATTTGGCAAGAAAATTTAAGGAAGAGCTTCTAAGATTTGAAAATCAAGGCCTTTGGATTAAAGAAGGAGTTGAAGTGACAAATCTATCAGGTGCGAGTCCGGAGTTTACAGTTACTACAGCAGAGGGAGAAAATTATCATGGTAAAACAGTCATTATTGCCTCCGGCAGAATCCCCAGGATGCTTGGGGTACCGGGAGAAAAAGAGCTGTTAGGAAAAGGAGTGGCAAGCTGTGTCACTTGTGATGCTCCTCTTTATGTTATGAAGGATGTAGCAATAGTAGGTGGAGGAAATTCTGCTCTGGATGTAGCTTTTGGCTTAATAAAAATTGCCCGTTCTGTTATTATAATCAATAATACAGATACGCTTAGAGGGGATAGCATTTTGATGACAAATGTTACTAATTCTCCTAAGGTTAAGGTTTTAAATGAGTCTGAAGCGGTAGAGATTTTAGGGGATCAAGTAGTGAGTGGAATTAAAATTAGAGAATTAAACACAAAAGAGGAACAGGTAATACCGGTTTCCGGGGTATTTATAGAAATTGGTTGGACTCCTTCAACTTTGTTTGACAAGTTAACCAGTAAAAATAAGCAGGGGGAGATTGAAGTGGATGCATATGGTGCCACCTCTGTGCCGGGTATTTATGCGGCAGGGGATGTGAACAATATTTGGGGTGAACAGATAGTTATTGCAGCAGGCGAGGGGGCAAAGACAGCTTTAAAGGTAGCAGAGCATTTTTCAAAAGTCCCTCATTAGTGGATGTATACCCTTGTGCCGGGATTTTCGGCAGTAGCCCTAACTGCATTCTGGCCTTGCGGTACTACAGGTCCTGCCCAATCGAAAATCTGGGCAGCATTGGCTAAAGGTTCGTTAACACATCCATGGCTCATACGATGGCCGAAATTGTTATGCCAGTAAGCGCCATGCAGTGCATATCCTTGATGGAAAAACATGTTATGAGGGACATTAGGTAAGTTATAGTAAGTACCCAGATCTTTTGAGCCGCCTATCATGCTTTGGCTTCTGGTTTTATACCAGATATTAAAAGTGCCTGTTGGAGTTGGTGACCACCTGCCCGATGAGATGGGAAATTCCATGACCAGTTGGTTTCCTTCCCAAGCCTTCACTTTTTGTTCATCTAAGGAGACTTCAATCCATTTTTCCTCGCCTGCTGCATTAGTTGTTCCTAAGACTGCTTGATCGGCGAAACTTACAGCTAAAGAAGTTTTTGGATAATCTATAACCTGATTGTTAAAAATAGCAATCGAAGCCTGCTCGTCAAACTCCCCTGTTGATTTTGAAACCTGATCAGCGCTGCAGCAGGAAGTGGTGGAATCTTCTGATAGATGAAATTTGTATGCAAGTTCCCTTCTGATTGATTGGAAATTAAAAGCGCCAAAAACAGCAAGAGCTACTAATAATAAAATAGGCAGCAGGCGGTGCAGCATTAAGATAATTGTGTGACAGTTGCCTTCTGGACGTCAAGGGGTAATTTGGGTAAGATGGAAAACTACATGAAAAAGTTGGTAATTTTGACGAGCCTCTTTATTGTTTTACTTTCTTTTATTGTTTTAAATATAACTTCTGCGAAAGATTCCATAATACTGATCTCTCCTCTTTTAAAACAAGAAAGAGTTCTGGGGGTAAATCTGTGGTTCCCGTCTGAGGTTTTGGGTGCTCAAGAAAATGCCCCCAAAATTACTGCCAAGGGAGCAATATTTTTAGATAGTAAAACAGGTGAGATTTTATATGCTAAAAATATCCATCAAAGATTACCAATAGCATCTTTAGTAAAAGTGATGACTGTATTAATAGCCTTGGAAAATAGAAAGTTAAATGATCAGCTTGTGGTTTCTCAAAAATCAGCGGATATGGAACCGGATAAGATGTTTTTGATAGCTAAGGAGAGACTAACATTAAAGGAGTTACTTTATGGAATATTTTTGATTTCAGCAAACGATGCTGCAGAAGTAGTTGCAGAAGAAACAACAGGTAATAGGTCTGAGTTTATTAAACTGATGAATGATAAAGCCAAACAGTTGGGGATGGCTAATACATTTTTTGCCAACCCTACGGGCTTGGACGAAGATGAAAATAATTCATATTCTTCTGCTTATGACCTAACTATTTTAACAAGGTATCTAATCAGACGTTTCCCGGAAGTTTCGGATATTTCAAAAACAGAGCATATGTTTTTGCCGCAAACTGACACTCATCAGGATTATGATATGTATTCAGGAATTAATTTACTCACAACATATCCCGGGGTAGTTGGGTTTAAAACAGGTTATACTCCTGAGGCAGGGTTAACTTTGATTACCTTGGTCAGGAAAGACGGGCATGAAGTAATTGGTGTTCTACTGGGATCTGAAGACAGAAGGGATGAGGCCAGAGAGCTTTTAGACTACAGCTTTAAGAAGTTAGGTTATTAAGACATGATTAAGCGAGTTTTTTATACCCTTTTTTATATTTGGATGATTTTTAACTTAGCCATATATATTAATCATCTGTCCTGCAGAGGAGGCCGATGTTTGAGCTTGCTCTTTTAATAGGAGTATATTCATATTCTATTTTATTTTTGGGGTTATTAGGATTTTTATCTAAGAGTGCAATTTTTATTACCACTTTTATTTTCTCGGTAGTTGCGATATTTCATTTTAAAGATAACCTCAAGAACTGGAAAAAATATCCTGCTGGTTTTACAGGGAGAAGTTTGAAATTTTACTCGTTACTTGTTCTTTTCTCAGGGCTTGCTTTGGTAAATTTAATAGGAGCTTTGGGGCCGGAGCTTGCTTTTGATGCGCTTTGGTACCACCTGACATTACCCAAACTATATCTTCTGAAAGGGTATTTTTATTTTATACCCGGCGGCACGCTTTATTATTCAACAATGCCCCAGATGACAGAAATGCTTTATTTAGCAGGGATGGCTTTGCACTCCGAAATATTTGCAAAATTAACTCATTATTCTTTCGGTTTACTTGTTTGTTGGAGTATTTTCAAGATTGCCAGAAATTATCTAAACTTAGAATTTTCACTTCTTGCTGTAATAATTTTTTACAGTAATTTAGTTGTAGCCTGGGAATCTACTACTGCTTATATTGATCTGGCAAGGACTTTTTTTGAACTGCTGGCGTTTTGGGCATTTATTAAATGGATGGAAAATAAATATAGTAATTGGTTGATCTGTTCCGGTTTAATGATCGGACTTGCAATTAGTACCAAGCTTTTAAGTATTGGTACATTAATACTTTATTTGATTTTAATATTCTTCTATCTGCTTAAAATAAAACAATCCTGGATAAAAATATTTAGTAATTTAGCAATCTATCTTGCTGTAGCATTACTAGTGCCTATGCCTTTCTTTTTACACTCTTTTATTAATAGGGGTAATCCTTTTTATCCTTTATTTTCTGCGGATTTACAGACAAAAACACCACTTCCCAGTTTAAATCCCTCAATTTTTTTAAATGATTTATGGCAAGTTCTCACCAATGCAGCAGATCCGATTTCACCGGTATATATAGTACTCCTGCCTTTATCTGTCATAGTGTTTAGAAAGTTTAAGCCAACAGAAAAAATATTTTTTTACTTTTCACTTTTATCTTTAATACTGTGGTATGTAACACCAAGAACCGGAGGGGGCAGATTCTTACTCCCATTTTTACCGGTGCTTTCAATTTTGATAGTCTTGACGCTTAATATTTTGAAAAATCAAAAATTTTTACTAAGAGTATCAGTTATTTTTATCATTTTAATCTCTTTCAGCACCATACTTTTTAGAGGTGCAGCCAATTTGAGATACATAGATTATATTTTAGGCAGGGAAACTAAAGAAGCTTTTTTGGCAAAACATTTAGAGTTTGAATACGGAAACTTTGCAGATATTGACGGGTATTTTGCTAAAAATATAAAGCCTGAAGACAGGGTGCTGCTGTATGGGTTTCACAATTTATATTATGTTAACTTTCCCTTTATAGATGGTTCCTGGGTTAAAGAGGGTGACAGGTTTAATTATATTGCAGTTAAAGAAGGTGAATTACCGAGTATTTTTAAGGACTGGCAGCTTATTTATTTAAATCAAAAAACCCAAGTTAGGTTGTATTCCAATGAAGGAAAATTTTGGATCTATACTTCTCTTAAATAAGCCTGTAATTTAAGATTTGACTTTTAGATCAAAGGTATAATATTCACTCAATAATAGGGTCAATAATGGTGATAGGTTAGCAGATCAGAGTACCAAAAATACGTAATTGCGAATAAATGGTACTTAAAAGTTTGAACCTCAAAGACCAAAATATTCCTTATAATATTTTTCATTCTCTAGCTTACTTATCTCTAAAAGTAAAACTTCTTTACTAAGACCGAAATATTCTCGCAAGTATTCAATCTCAGTATTACATTGAAAAGGTGTAAGATATACGGATTTCTGCAATGGAAAAAAATTAATTTGTTTTAATACTCTTCTGAAACTCTCCTGAGCAGGTCTCTTCAGTTTCGATATGTCATAAATCACTAAACGCCATTTTCCATCCCAAGACTTTCCTTTAAATGATAACTCTTCTAATTTAAATCTTAGATACTTAGTTTTACCCTTCTTTGTTAATTTAATCACCTCTTGTTCATCTTCGTTTATGAATTCAACTATTTTTTGTTCATGAAGGCGTTTAATATTCCTTCGCAGCAATTTAGTATTAAATTTTTTCCATGCTTTTTGATTTTGTTCCCAGTCGTATTTTCTTTTAGCTCTATATATTGATCCTGCTGCTATTCCAAGGCCAGGCATTAGGATGCTGCCTACAAGCAGCGTGCCCATACCTAATAAGTAAAGAATTTCTTTTGAACTCGGGTATTGGTTATTTTGTCTCACTAATTTTATTAGAACACTGGTACCAAAATTATGCAATAGCGAACAAATGGTATCATTGATCCTCTATGGAAAAATCATAAATTTGTGAGTATGATAAATATATGTTTGGATTTAGTAAAAAAAGATTTCTTGTAACTTTAGGGTTAAGTATAATCGTCTGGGTGATAACCAATTTCATGCAGCTATTCAATTCTAACTTCTGGCCAGTTAGTTTCTCCCTATTAGGAGGTTCATGCACTGTTACAGGTTACCCTATTGCACTTTGTCTTGCAAGTTATGAAAAGACAAAAATATTATTAATTTACTTTCTAAATATAACTTTTTGGTTTTGGGTGTTACATTTTTCTTGGAATTGGTTTGATAAACGTCACAATAAGTATTAAAGATGCCAGGGTAAAAATTCCTCCGGATATAATCAGCAATCCACTGAGTGTTTGGTTGACTAAGTTTTGAGACGAATTACTTGAGAGTACAGCTTTCTCCCCCTTTAAAATATTACTGACATTTATTTGGTCTGAGATATGGCCGGGGTTTTTAAAAGTTACTCCCAATACAGCAGGTGGCGAAGTGATGGATTGTTGAGTGGCAGGGTTGGCTGCCGGACTCACACCTGGTGAACTCACACCGGGAGTGGGTTCCGACTCTCCCGGCGTGTTGGCAGAGCCGGTAGTAGAAGATGCGGGAGTCGGAGTAGGCGTAGGAGTTGGTGAAGGGGTAACCTCTATGGTAGTTGATTGGGGGATTTCCTGGTTGCCCAAATTATCAGTAGAAGTTACTTGAATAGTAGTTTGTCCGCTGGAAGTTATCACAAAAGGATCCGTATAAGTTTGTACAGTTTCTCCATTGTCTAAACTATATTCTGTTTTTAATACACCTGACTCGCTGTCACTACCGGTTAAAGTAACGGTTGTGCCTGAAATTCCAATTTTGGTAGTAGGGGGAGTTTGGTCTAAACGAGAACCAATATTAGCATCGATAGTCGGAACAATAATTGTATTGTCAGCTTTAGTTTCATCCGGATAAAAAGTTAGAGCTGGAGCAGTATCAACTGTAGGATCCAAAGTAAATTCTACTTTGGCTGTTTCAGTAATTGGGATGTTTTGATAAAGAGTAGTTTTGGAAATTTTATCCTGTGTATAGTGCCTAATCCTGACATCAGTAGTTTTAGGAGAAGAGGTTGTTTTATTCTTTCTGGTAGTTTTTACTTTAATTTTAGCACTCTTTTTCTTGACAAAGGCATGTCTGGTTTTTCCGGAAGTGGTACAAGTAACCTCAGGGATATTTTCTTCTATCTCCCCGTTATCATTTAGCCCGCAATGGCGGTTCTGGTCATCATATAAATCCAAGTCACCGTCATCTAAGGAGAGTTGCTTGCCTTCTAAAACTATTTTTTGATCTTTGACTTCAACAGGCAAAGAATTATCGTCATTTAATATTGCTTTGACAGT
>CAYSNN010000007.1:20848-24654 GCA_964432475.1 uncultured Gammaproteobacteria bacterium | reverse complement strand
AAGCTGCTCGCTTAATTGTCGAAATCAGGAGCATTAGATAAATTATCATCTTGAACAAAATCCGGCTTACTAGCTTCCTAGGCAGAATTTCTCTCACGAAAAACCCCGTCCCATTACCATCCGGTATAAGACAGGGTATTTCGAAATGGTGAATTCACCTTTTTTAATTATCCACCGATCTTAAACATTGAGGTGCCGCAAACAGGACAAGTCCCTTTTGAAGCTTTTTTACCATTTTTCATGGTTACCTCTTGTACATTTTCGGCGTCTCTTTTAGTTCGACATTTTACGCAGTACATTTGCATTTTCAGTATCACCTCCTTTCAAAAGAAGTTTAAATTCAATATTTGTTTGTTAACAAGGGTAAATAATAATATCTGTGCTCCTATAGCAAAAGTAGAGAGAACGAGGATTTTTAACAAGTCCTTACGCAGATAAAAAGCGTCAGTTTTTACAGGATCATTGGTAGTTGTTGGTTTTTGATCATTAGACCATTTTGAAGGTAGGCTACTTTGACCATGTACTTGTCTGCGGAGAAGTTTGAGTCGTTTTTCTAAATCCGATTGTTTTTTAGACTCGTGGATCGCCACGTTTTATCCTTTCAATAAGGTAATTCCTACTAATTACGCACAATTGAGCCTAGCACGTTGTACTGAGCCTGTCAAGCACCAACGGAAGCTAAAACTATAGGTTTACAATTTAGCATTGACAATTTTTTTCAGTATAGGTATATTTAAAGAGTAACTTATGTATCCGGATTGGCTGCTGCTCTTTGTGGTCTTGCTTATCTGGTTAATAGGTTTAACTTTTTTTATTTGGCAGCAAAACAATTTTTTGAAGTCCCTATTTCCAAAAAATAACGAGAGGGATATCAGGAGAAAGTTTGAAGAAGTTTTAAGGCAAGTCATAAGTTTTGAGCAAGATATTGATAAAATAAAAGATAAGTTATCAGATATAGAAACAGTGGGGTTAAGACATGTTCAGAAAGTAGAACTTTTGCGCTATAACCCTTATGATGATACCGGGGGAGATCAGAGTTTTACCTTGGTATTACTTGATAAAAAGGGTGATGGTGTGGTTTTAACCAGTTTGCACGCCAGGTCCGGTACCAGAGTATTTGCAAAGCCCATTAAAGAAGGGAAAAGTTTAAAGCATCGCTTGTCTGAAGAAGAACAAGCGATAGTTGAGAAAGTAATAAAGGCAGATGAATAAAGTATTAGAAACATTTCAAGGATTAACTAACTTACAAAAGATCTTAGTATTAATAATTCTGTCAACCTGTCTTTTTGTTGCTTCAACTTCTGTTTCTTTTTCTGTTTTTAGTAAAGTTTTAGGTAACAAAGTCTTTGATGGTAGCGGCAGTTCGAAAACTGCAATTCCTACGCCTGCTAACGCTTTAGTAGAGGATCCTTCTGAACCAAGAACAGAAGAATGTCCGCTAAACGGCAATAAACATACTAAAAAGGCAAAAGAGTTTTGGGAGAAAAGACGGCCATTGGCGGTGATGATAGAAAACCATGCGGAATCCAGGCCGCAGTCCGGTTTGTCGTCAGCAGATGTAGTTTATGAGGCTGTTGCCGAAGGTGGAATTACAAGGTTTATGGCTTTATATTACTGTAACCTGTCTGATATTCAGGTTGGCCCTGTTAGGTCGGCCAGAACTTACTTCTTGGATTGGTTAGGGGAGTATGATGCTCTTTACGCCCATGTGGGAGGGGCAAATACTCCTGGACCGGCAGATGCTTTAGGACAGATCATAAGATACGAAGTTAAAGACTTAAACCAGTTTAGTATAGGTTTCCCGGTATTTTGGAGAGACTACCAGAGACTGGGTCATCCGGTTGCCACAGAACATACGATGTATTCTACAACTCAAAAACTTTGGGGAATCGGAGCCAAAAGGGGGTGGACTGCCACGGATTCAGCAGGAATTAAATGGGATGAAACTTTTACTCCCTGGAAGCCAAAGGATGATAAGGGCGGAAGCAGCACTACAAAAATCACTGTTAACTTCTGGGAAAATCAGTCGGTATATCAGGTGGTTTGGAACTATGATTCTGTCACAAATAGCTATAAAAGAGACAATGGAGGGGAATCTCATATAGACTTGAATAACAAAACCCAACTTGCTCCTAAGGTAGTGGTTGTTCAGTTTGAGAGAGAGTCCAATGCTAACGATGGTTATCCCGGAAATGTCCATCTTCTTTATCAAACATCAGGGACTGGTAAAGCACTGTTTTTCCAAGACGGTAATGTCACTGAGGGTAAGTGGGTGAAAAAGTCCAGGACTTCAAGGACTAAATACATAGACTCAAAAGGAAATGAAATCGAATTTAACAGAGGACAAATCTGGATCCAAACTGTCCCGGAGGGATCCAAGGTATCGTACTGATCTTATCTGCCCAGAAAGGTGGTGGAGGAAATGTTAGAAGAACTTTTTGTATCTCGTGTCCGGGTAAAAATATTGCAGCTCTTCTTATCTTATCAACAAGAATCTCTTTTTCATGTTCGTGAGATCGTTAGAAGGGTTTCTGAGGAGATAAATGCAGTCAGGCGCGAACTATCAAGGATGGAGAAATTTGGTTTAGTCACTTCAGAGTGGCGTGCCAACAGAAGACTTTATAGATTTAGAAGAGATTATATTTTTTACAAAGAGTTATTATCCCTTGTTTCAAAAACTACCGGCTTGGGAGGAAATATAGTAAAAAATAAAGCAAAACTAGGTAGGATAAAGTTTGCCTTTATATCAACACGTTTCTTAAAGGGTGAAGTGTCAAACACAGAAGATGTTAATTTACTAATTGTGGGTAATATAATCTTGCCTGAGCTTCAGGCGATAATTGCAGATGAGCAAGCTAAAAGGGAACAAGAGATAAATTATTCATTTATGGATGAAGCAGAATTTAAATTTAGGGTTAAAAGGCGTGATCCTTTTATACTTAGAGTTTTAACACAGCCTAAAGTAATGCTTTTGGGGGATGAAGACGAGCTTTTGGAAGGGGTGATTATTTAGGAAATGAGAGCCCGGTATACTCTTTGGTTTATTGTAATTTTGGTAATATGTGCAGTATTTATTGACCTTCCGGGTTTTCCTAAAATTAAAGTTTTAGGAAAACCGTTTGAATTTAACATACCTCTTAAGCTCGGTCTTGATTTACAAGGTGGTACTCAGCTGATACTGCAAGCTGAGACTGACAAGATTGATCCGGTAAGTAGAGATAGCGCATTAGAGTCAGCAAAAGCCGTGATCGAAAAGAGGGTAAACTTATATGGTGTGTCTGAAGCAGTTGTGCAGACTTCTAAAATAAGAGAACAAAGAAGGATCCTGGTGGATTTACCCGGTCTTAAGGATTCCTCATCTGCAGCGCGTTTAGTAGGCAGGACTGCCCAGTTAGATTTTAGAGAAATGGTAGGTTCTCCTTCTGCATTTATCCCCACGGGTTTAACAGGATCTGATTTAAAAAAGGCTCAGGTGACTTTTGGTCAAGGAAGTCAGGGGTCATCCGGTCCGCAGGTATCTTTGGAGTTTACTGCCCAGGGTGCACAAAAGTTTGCAGAAATTACCAGAAAAAATATAGGAAAGCCTCTGGGTATGTTTTTAGATGGTCAACCGATCAGTTGGCCACCTCCTACAGTCCAGCAGGAAATTGTAGGAGGGAACGCGGTTATTACGGGCCAGTTCAGTTTAGATGAAGCCAAGAACTTAAGCATTCAATTAAATGCCGGTGCCTTACCGGTGCCAATAAAGATTTTAGAACAACGGTCGATTGGGCCAACACTCGGCCAGGAGTCGGTGAGTAAAAGTA
>CAYSNN010000007.1:0-20838 GCA_964432475.1 uncultured Gammaproteobacteria bacterium | reverse complement strand
GGTTGCGGGAGTATTGGGTTTGGGGATAGTAATGATTTATATGGCGATTTACTACGGAGCTTTGGGGCTATTTGCAAATTTAGCTCTTATTATATATACACTTTTAGTTTTGGCGATATTTAAAACAGGACTTTTTATTCTCCCCCCCATTACTCTAACTCTGGCTGGGATTGCCGGATTTATTCTATCCATAGGCATGGCAGTTGATGCTAATATTTTAATCTTTGAAAGAATGAAAGAGGAGATCCGTTGGGGGAAGAGTCGACCCTTAGCTTTAGAGTTGGGTTTTAAGAGGGCCTGGTCGTCGATCTGGGCGTCAAATGCATCATCGCTTATTACAGCCGCGATTTTATACAGCATGGGGGCATCTATTGTCAGAGGATTTGCTATAACTTTAGCAATCGGAGTTTTAGTTTCTATGTTTACAGCCATAGTTGTGACTAAAACGTTTTTAAGGTTAATGATCAGATAAGCAAGTTTATGAATTTTAAAACAAAAAAACCTCACTTTGAATATTTACGGAAAAGATGGTCTGCTCGTGAAAAGTCAGTCAAAGATAGTTTTTGGGAAAAACATGGGCAGTCTTTCAAACAACTGGCGCTCGGTTCTTTAGGGGGGTTGATACTACTTTCCCCTCCTTCCCCGAGACTCACCGCACCTGAATTGATAGTGAGCAGAGATGATATTATTGACAGTTTCGATAAGAACGTCTTACTGGCAGACTTTCTTTCCCGGGTAGTACCAAAAGAGGTCAGACCGCTAAATCAAGACGAGGAAAAAGAAGTTACAGAAATACTCTCTAAAAATTTTGGCTTTAATGTAACAGCAGAACTTAATGGAATAAGACTTAATAGAAATTTTGGTCTTATAGGAGGAGAGCAGCATTTATATAGATACCCGGGTGATAATTTATATGCACATGCAAGCACGAATGTAGATTTTGCAAAATATGGCTCGGCCGGAATTGCACCATCTTTAGGTGCATGGGGATATTTTGCTCCTTCAAAGGAAGAATTTAAAGAGGCTGATAAAGCAAGAGAGAGGTATTATTTGGCTATTCAGACATTTCTAGTACCGGGATATGCGGAAGATGTCTCCAAATTCAGAGATTTTTTTAAATTCAGAAAGATGTTAGTTGTTAATCCAAAAACAGGACAGTCTGTAGCTGCAGTAATCGGTGATGCCGGCCCGTCTGAGTGGACCGGAAAGCATCTTGGCGGATCCCCTGAAGTGATGGATCTTTTAGGTCTAGCCGAAGGCACAAGGAAAGGACCGGTATTGTATTTTTTTATTGATGATCCAAAGGACCAAATTCCTTTGGGTCCAATGAAAGTGAGAAGCAAAGCATGACCCTTTTCTATTCTCATTTAATTGAAATGGATTTTATAATAGAAACATTGGATAAAATAGACTTATCAAAGGAGGAAAGAATGCATCTTGCAGCACTTGTTGATTCTAGTTTACACCATACTGTTTTAGATGCAATTTTTTCGCAGTTAAATGATCAGGACAAAAGAGTGCTTATGCAGCATATTACTTCTGAAGACCATATAAAAATTTGGGAATACCTAAATAGAAAAGTAGTAAATGCAGAAGAAATTATTATAAAAGCTGCAGAGGATCTAAAAAAGCAGTTACACAAAGATTTGAAGAAAGCGAAAGGGGTTAAATAATGAACTTTATGAGGTTTAAGGGGTGGTACTTTATTTTTTCTACACTGATTATTCTGCCGGGTCTATATTTTCTTATAATTTCAGGGTTAAAACTAGGGATAGATTTTACCGGAGGAGCGTTAATTGAATATAAGTTTAATAAAAGTGTTGATGTTCATGGCTTAAGGCAAGAAATTTCCTCTTTAGGAATAGAAGTTGGACAGATTTCTCCTTCTTCAGATAACACTTACATAATAAGGACAAAACAGCTGGAGCAAAACAAGATAAATAACCTAAAACAAAGCTTAAGTAAAAATTTTGGTGAAGTTGAAGAAAGAAGAATAGAGAATGTAGGGCCTGTTATAGGAGCAGAACTCAGCCGAAAAGCGATAATTTCTTTACTGCTGGCATCTTTGATGATAGTTTTGTACATTGCCTTTTCTTTCAGAAGAATTCCTAAACCTGCTTCATCCTGGAGATTTGGAATATCTGCAGTTGTTGCTTTAATACATGATGTATTGGTAGTACTTGGAGTATTTGCAATTTTGGGAAAGTATCTGAATGTTGAAGTCGATACATTATTTGTAACAGCGCTTTTGACTATTATTGGTTTTTCGGTTCATGACACAATCGTTGTATTTGATAGGATAAGAGAAAATCTGTTAAAAAATACAGGTAAAAGATTTATTGACATTGCTGATTTATCTGTAGTGCAGACTTTAGGAAGATCACTAAATACATCACTCACAGTGGTATTTGTACTGACAGCACTGCTTTTGTTTGGAGGAGAAACTATCAGGTGGTTTGTGGTGGCTTTACTGGTAGGAATAATCTCCGGAACTTATTCTTCAATATTTAACGCCACAGCTCTGCTTGTTTGGTGGGAAGAAAAATTAGGCCATTAATCTGACCCGAGCTGTTTTATCCTATCTAGTAAAAACTCCTGGTTGTTTTTATAAGAGTCTTCCAATACTTCTTCAAAAAGTTTTTGTAAAATTTCTCCTACTTTTGGCCCGGGTTTAATATTAAGAAGTTTCATTACATCGTTTCCGCTAACATTTAAATCGGCTATGGTAAAGGGTTTTGTTAAAACCTCTTTTATTCTATCCTTAAATTTCTCTATCCTCCAAGAAGTTTCTGTCTGGGTGCCTCCGCCTAATCTGTCACCCACTCTTAAAGCAAACATATCTTCTAAATTCTCTTTACCGACATTTTTAATAAATCTTCTGATTGCAGAATCAGTTTGATGCTCATCCACTGTAAACATATGAAAACGGATTAATCTAAAGAGTTTATCGCTTTGTTTTTTGGATAAATTAAATCTTTTGGCAACTTCTAAAGCCAATCTTCCTCCAATTACGTCATGACCATAAAAAGTAACGTTACCGTCCGGTTGTGTTGCAACTGTTTTAGGTTTACCGATATCATGTAAAAGCGTAGCCAGTCTGACCAGTGGGTCAGTAGATGGAGTGTATTTTAAAGCTAGTACTGAATGTTCTCCAATGTCGTATACTCTTGTGTGTTTTGGTCCTTTTTGAATTATTCCAAAACATCTTTCAAGCTCCGGAAGGATGATTTGCAAAATTCCTGCTTCTTTAAATTTAATAATTCCTAAATGCGGATTTGGTGACCCAAGCATTTTAAAAAGTTCATCACGGATTCTTTCGCGTGCCACGTTTTTAATTAAAGGCGCATTTGTTTTGATCGCCTGAAGGGTGTTTTTATCTATATCGAATTCAATTTGCGTTGCAATTCTGATAGCCCGCATAAGCCTTAAGGCATCTTCCTGAAAGCGGACATTGGGATCATTTACTGCACGGATAATTTTATCTTTTATATCTTGTTTGCCATTGAAAGGATCGATGATAGTAAAGTTATCGATATTCTTTCCCAGTGCAATCGCATTTATAGTAAAGTCGCGCCTTGCCAGGTCCTCTTCTATCTTGTTTGTCCATCCAACTTGTTCGGGATGACGGTAGTCCTTATATAAACCCTCTTTTCGCATAGTGGTAATTTCGAAGATGCCATATTTTAAATTTTCAGAGGGGATACCTACAGTGCCGAATTTATTATCATAGAATCCTTCAGGAAAGATCTTTAAAATCTCTTCGGGTTTTGCATTGGTTGTAAAGTCCCAGTCGGAGACAGTTTTGCCCATCAAAAGATCACGAACTGCCCCTCCAACAATATAAGCTTGGAATTTTTGGCTTTCAAATTTGTCTAAAATATTTTTTACCTCACTGGGTAGTGTATAATGCATGATGTAATTTTACCCTCTAGGCGAAATAAAATGAAGTGGAAACTGTTACACAAAAAGTCCGATGATCTGATTGAGCGATTACTTATTAACCGTGGGATAAAAGATCCGAAAGAAAAAGAACTGTTTTTCAATCCAAAAATTTCTGACTTTGGAAATGATTTAGAAATTCCGGGAATAGAGAAAGCTATTGATAGAATTTTTAAAGCGATTAAAAATGGAGAGTTAATTGTTGTATACGGGGATTATGATGTTGATGGGATTTGCGCTGCAGCAATTATTTATAAAGGATTAACTTCTATTGGAGCAAAGGTTTTGCCATACATTCCCCACAGGGAAAAGGAAGGATATGGGTTATCTAGACTGGGGTTGGAGTTTGCTAAAGAGTCAAATGCTACTGTTGTCATAACTGTCGACAATGGAATTGTGGCATTTAAACAGGCAGAGTTTGCAAAAAGCTTAGGGTTGGATTTGATAATTACAGACCATCATCTTCCCCAAGATAAAATGCCGGATGCTTTTGCAATTGTTCACTCAACCAAGATGTGTGGGGCGGGAGTTGCCTGGTGTTTGGTAAGAAATAGCGTAAAAAAGGAACTAGCAAAAGATTTGTTGCAGTTTGTGGCGATTGCAACTATTTGTGATTTGATTCCACTAATTGATTTGGGTAGAGCCTTTGTTGCAGAAGGTTTACAGGTGTTAAATACTACTACTAATTTAGGATTATTATCTCTTGCTAAGGAATGCGGAATAGATTTAGGACAAATTGGATCGTTTGAAGTAGGGTTTATCATTGGACCAAGACTTAACGCTGTTGGCAGGCTAGAGCATGCCATAGATGCATTAAGACTTATATGTACGAAAGATCCAAACAAAGCCAAAAATTTAGCAAAACTTTTATGTGAAACAAATTCAACTAGACAGCAAATGACTGCAGTTGCTATAGAACAAGCCAGGGTTTTAGTAGTAGCCGAGAAAAAAATTCATATTCTGCATAGTAAAGAATGGTCTTCCGGAATAATTGGATTAATTGCCGGTAGAATATCTGAGGAGTATTACCGTCCAGCAATTGCCATATCGATTGGTGAAACGGTTTCCAAAGGTTCTGCCAGGTCTATTGACGGAGTAAATATTGTTGAGGCTATAAGAATCTGTTCTGATATCTTGATAGATGTCGGGGGACACCCGGGCGCTGCCGGGTTTTCTATAGAAAGCAGACATATTGAAGTATTCAAGCAGAGACTGGAAGAACACATCAAAACTTTACCGGAAATAGGAGAAAGGGTTTTAGAAATAGACTTTGAACTTTCAAGGGGTCAGCTAACAAAAAAATTAGTAACCCAACTGGAAAAATTTGAGCCTTTTGGTTTTGGAAACCCCAGACCTATTTTTGTAACTAGAAGTATGCAGATATCTGATATTAGAACAGTTGGTAATGGTAAGCATTTAAAATTTAAGGTTGACGGAATTGATGCAATTGCCTTCGGAATGGGGCAGCAAGCAATTTCTTTAAAAAACGGTCAGCAAATTGACCTGGCTTTCTATTTGGAGATAGACAATTATAACGGTTTTGAAAAACTGCAACTTAGGATTAAAGATATGAAATTTGCTTCCTAAGCTACTGCATATGTCCTAGGTCGATTCATTCTGGCACACTCTAATAACAAATCTTCAGTCTCTCTCCATCCAATACAAGCGTCAGTAATTGAGATGCCATATCTCAGTGGTTGTCCTGGAATTAAATCTTGCCGGCCTGGATAGAGGTTACTTTCAATCATTAATCCCATAATTCTATATTGTCCCATTTGAACTTGTTCTAACACACGCCTTAAAACTATTGGTTGTCGTCTGTAATCTTTCTCTGAATTTCCATGAGAGCAATCGATCATTATGGGTCGGCTATCCCTCGTAAGTAAATCACGATTTGCGATTAGACTAATTGCTTCATTAATAGAGCTTTCGTCGTAATTTATACCTCTATTGCCACCTCTTAATACTAAGTGGGTATCTGAATTTCCAGTTGTTTTGACTACCGCTGCTTGGCCGTATGCATCAATACCATAGAATGTATGGGCACTTGCAGCTGTGATCATAGCATCAATGGCTACTTTATTATCTCCTTCTGTAGAATTCTTAAAACCAATAGGCATTGATAACCCACTTGCCAGTTGTCGATGGACCTGGCTTTCTACTGTCCTGGCTCCTATCGCTCCCCAAGAAACTAAATCAGCAAAATACTGAGGGGTGAAAGGTTCTAAAAATTCGACAGCGCAAGGTAAACCTAAATTGTTAACATCAGCTAATAATTGACGCGAAACGACTAGTCCAGTACTACCAGTATCACTAGTTTCACCCAATAGAGGATTATACGCCAATCCTTTCCATCCAACAGTAGTTCTAGGTTTCTCAAAGTAGGTTCGCATGACAACTAGTACTTCATCAGTTATCTGATTCCTCACGCCGCGTAACTTTTCGGCGTATCCAATTGCCGCCTGCGGATCATGTATTGAACATGGTCCAACAACCATTAGTAACCTTTTTGTGTCTCGGCCATGAAGTATATCTCGAATTTCATCACGGGTAGTTGCGATAAGGCCCGTACTACGATTGGGTATCTCTTGCTTTAGTTGGCCAGGAGGTGTAATAGCTTCAATTGAGACTACATGTGTATTCTCGATAGATCTGCTCTCGGGTTTCATATTTGTTCAAACCCATTGATGACCCCTGGGTCTTTCACTCCTTCTGGTAATGCAGCTTTTCTATATGAACCAAGTATTCTTAATGAGGAGCAATACGTATCTCTTAAATCCTCAATAGCTCTTTGTACGGTTGGATCCTTAGAATGTCCATCTAGTGTAACCCAGAATGCATATTGTCTCATTCTTCCAGTTGGACGTGAATCTAATTTTGTTAAATTGATACCATATGAAGCGAGGGTTGTAAGGCATCTTGCCAATATACCAGGACGATCACCAGTAGGGATAAATATAAGGGAAGTTACGTCTTGACCTGATACTTCGGTTTCACCCCTTGCTAACATTAAGAACCTTGTAGAATTACCTCTTACATCACCAATATCTTCTGCAAGTATTGGCAAACCATTTATCTCAGCTGCTCTCCTACTGGCGATTGCTGCAATATGAATACTATTTTTAACAACCTCTACAGCAGCTGAAGTACTGGGAGCTAATTCTTGTTTTACCCCGGGGTAATTATCTAAAAGAAAAGTTCTGCATTGTCCAAGTGCTTGGGGATGAGAGTGGATTTGTTCTATTTCCTCTCCTGGTCTTCCGACTAACATATGCTGAATACCTAATATAGTTTCTCCCACAATAGATAATTGTCTGGTATGATTCAATTCTCGTAAGACTTCAACTACGTCTCCTTCAATAGCATTTTCTACTGGTACAATTCCGATATCATAATCACCCTCTTCTACTCTCTGCACCACAGATCCATTGAAATCCAAAAAATATGCATCCATTTCTTTTAAGTTCCCCCCTAGTAATTGATGTCTTGCAGCTTCCGTGTAAGTACCTTCGGGACCTAAGCAAGCTACTTTAGGTCTTGTTCTTCCTTGAGTAACTTCTATATTAATCGGGTAATTATTTACAAATATTTCTATACTACTATTCATTTTTCTCCATTAAAAAACCTCCCGGATGGGAGGCTTGCTACTTACAACCTTTAATGGTTTAAGTTAGTTTAGGCCTCCCTCCTTTCGGAAGGTAAAGCTAAAATATCTAAACCAAAAAACGTTTACTGCGCTTTTCATCTTTTATTATTATAAGGGACTTTTAAAAAAAATGCAAATTAATTAAACAAAGCAGACTATTCCAATCAGCTTGTTTCATCTAAATTATCTCCTTAATTTTTTTGACAATTGAACTCGAGGAGATCTCTTCATAAGCTAATAATTCTTCCCTTTTACCGCTCTTCGGCATTTTTCTAACTGACATGGTGTATATCTTTACATTAGTGTCTGATAAGGCTGCTGATACAGCTTCACCTATCCCTCCGGCAGAATAATGATCTTCTACCACGATAATGGCTTCTGTTTCTTTGGCTGTTTTTTTCAAAGTTTTTACATCAAGGGGCTTGATACTATAAGCATCTATGACCCTAATCAAAATGCCTTCTTTTTTCAATTTTTCATAAGCGGCTAATGTTTCAAAGACAGTTATACCTGCCGCAATTACAGTTACTAAATCTCTGCTGCTTTTTTTAATAACCTTGCTTCCGCCAATGGGAAATTGTGCATTGTTGCTGTAGATGATGGGAGTAGGATTTCTGGTTGTCCGGATATAAACTATGCCTTTATATTTGGCTGCCTCTTCCACTAAGCGCCCTGTAGCTACTGCATCGCTTGGGTATAAAACAACACTTCCAGTAAGGCTTCTAAACATGGCAATATCCTCAAGACCCATTTGCGAAGGGCCATCTTCACCAATTGAAACCCCGGCATGTGATCCCACAAATTTTACATTAGCATCTGAGATGGCAGCCATACGGATTTGGTCAAAGGCCCGGGTTAAAAAACAGGCAAAGGTGGAAACAAAAGGAACCTTGCCGGTTTTGGACATTCCAATACCCACTCCAACCATATTTTGTTCGGCAATAAAACATTCTATAAAATGGTCAGGTACAGAGTCTTTAACAAGTTCCGCATAGGTGGAGTTTTTAGTGTCCCCATCTAGGGAATAAATTAAAGGATTCTTTTTGGCGAGTTTTTCCAAAGCTTCTCCATAAGCTTGACGGGTGGATTTTTGTTCACCCGTTTTATAGGAAAGTTTGAGAGTAGGGATTTGCTTTTCTGCTTCATTGAATGTGTCTCTGGGGGGAATTAAATTAAATCTAAGTTCTTCGTCAACTTCTCCAACTTCTTTCAGTGCCTTTTCTAAATCCTCTTCTTTTAATGCCTTGCCATGCCAGTTGTCTTGATCTTCTAATATGGAAATTCCTTTACCTTTTAAAGTTCTGGCCAAAATAATAGTGGGTTTATCACTTTTATTGTTGATAGCTAAATTAAAGGCTTTATCTAGTTGATTAAAATTATGGCCATCTATTACTGATACATTCCAGCCAAATGCAGAGAACCTTTGAGAATATTCCTCCATTTTGTGCTGAAACATAGTTGGCTGGGATTGCCCTAACCTATTGATGTCTGCTATGGCAATTAAATTATTAAGTTTATAATATGATGAGAAATTAGCAGCTTCCCAAATGCTTCCTTCTGCCAATTCGCCGTCTCCTAAAAGCACATATGTTCTAAATGATAGCGAACTCTTTTTAGCAGACAGCGCCATACCCGCCCCGACAGATAGACCTTGTCCCAGCGATCCGGATGCTACGTCTACAAAATCAACGCGTCGGGGATTGGGGTGTCCCTCCAGTGGACTGTCTATTTTCCGTAGCGTTAAAAGTTTTTCTGTTGGGAAACTGCCGCTTAAGGCAAATAATGTATATAAAAGGGGAGCCGCATGACCTTTGGATAGAATAAACCTGTCATTTAACAAATTATGGGGATTTTTTATATCAAAGTGAAGAAACTTTTCAAAAAGCGTGACGCCTATTTCAACAGCAGACAAAGAAGATGTCGGATGGCCTGATCCCGCCTTTGTTGTAGAAGTTAAAATAAGGGATCTGATTAATTTTGCAAGTTTTGGCAATCTTCCAAGATCATTCATGATTTAAAATTTCCTGCTCTAAGCTGGCTCTAAGCTGAACCGTTTGAGTTTACTGATTATACTTTAAGGGCCGATTATTTATCTAGGTTTTGTCCCACAGCCAAGTTCGTTAAGTAGATGCATCAGCTCTCTGGCCGAACCAAGTGGTTGTAAAAGTTCCGGATGATTATCGACTCCACCATTTAAACTCGCAGCAAACGCAGCAGCCATTTTATGAATCTCGACAAATCCTAGTTGTTCATACTCTTTAGGTCTTGTTTCTTGTACAACCTTTGCCATTCCACTGAACATTTGAAAAAGTCCATCACCAACTCTTGTCATATCTGGTCCGACTCTGTGTCCATCTTCTCTTCTTTCCATTTTATATTCCCTCCTTTCTTTGTTTTGATTCTGCAATTCTTCTTTTATATCTAGCTCTTCCTAATTGCCTGTTTGTTATTAGTTTAGGTGGTTCAAAGACTGCATTTGTGAGTTTTCCTAGATCTGCTTGTGAAGTGTGATAAGGATCATCAGCTGGGGGGATATGTAGTGTTTCTCTATCAGCTCTAGCTACCGCTTCGGCTGCAGTTGGATCAAACCTGTATTCGCTTCTTCCTAAATGATATTCTGCCATAAAAAAACCTCCCTTTTGGGGAGGCCTTCTAAGTCGTTAGATTTTTTAAATCTAACAAGCCCTCCCTTCAACGAGGCTAATAATAATTTTAATAATGTTAGAATTCCTGATCACAAAATAATTTTATCAACATAGCCCTATCTAGTCAAGTTGAAAAATGAGCTCGTTTATTGTATACTACAGGATATGTCATTAAGGGGAATTGAGAGATATAAAGAGGGAACTGAGCCAGAGAGAGGGGATTGTGTTTTCTGCGAAATAGTAAATGGGGAAAAACCAGCTGCAAAGATATTTGAAGACCGCAGGTTAGTTGTCATACTTGCTCGTGAGGATGGTTATCCCCTAATACTTCCTAAAAAACATGTTGTTAATTTAGTAGATCCAAAATTAGATACAGCGACTGCTCGTGATCTGGGACTTATGCAAAGGGATATGGCACGCATTGTTGCAAGAATCGACGGTACTGAAGGAGTCTCTGTTATCACAAATAATGGAGAAGCCGCAGGGCAAGAGATCCCTCATTTACATGTTCATATAATGCCGAGAGTAGAAGGAGATAGAAAAGTTAGGATAAGTTTTGGTACCACTTTATCTTTGGAAGCGCTTCGTGAAAAAGCTGTTTTCTATAGACAAGCTATTGAGGATCTTCAAAAGATTTAAGGATTTTGCCTCAGCGACTGTACCATTCTATCTATCATTCCACTGTCTTGTCGAAATCTAGGACTGGTTTGCCAAGATGCAAAAATTAATCTCAAGGATTGATCTACATCCCTACCCTCCCTAATTCTTCTTCTGGTTTTTGGAGGTAGTTGCAAATATGCAATTGCTTCATTTTCAGTTTTTTCCCATACCCCTTGCTCGTCATATAGTGGTCGGGCACAAGATGATAAATACTCACGGGTTAAGCCATAACCATCCATTCTAATAACTTCTTCTCTTTGAATTACTACACCTACTCTATCCACTAAACCATTATCAGTCCCAACTACCTCTCCTTGTGTATTTCTAATATCAACATGCGCAAATCTTAAATCTCCATAAGTCGGCTTCTGAGTAGAACATCTGCATCTGGCGGTGGTGCATTGACATCTTTCCGTAAGTTTTATTGCCGCTGTTATTTGCTGACGTACAGGCCTTACTAGGTCTAAGAGTTGTTTTTTATCTTGAGAGCTGAAGTCTCCCACCACAACAATGTCTATATTTGAAGGATCCGCATGTGTTCTGTATCTTGCTAAGTTTCTGGCAAGAGATCCATATAAAACAATCGCGAAACGCTCCTTACCTATTAACTGACATGCTTGTTTTATCACACCAGCTATGGTTTCAGCTTTCCCTAAAAGGTTATTTCTCCACTGGGTAGATACTTGGTCCATATATATTTGGCCATCTTCTGTTGAAGGATATCGGTTCTTCATTATCGGATTATCAGCAATTGCCTTAAGTTGCACTCCAGAAACAGGATCTATTTCTACCTTGCCATTATCAGGATCTATATATACACCCTGTTTACAACTTGGAGGCAATTCAACTAAAACACCTCTATCCGGCAAGTACAGGCTTCTTGTTTGTGTAGTTTGTGTTTCAACTGGTGTTACCATAAATTCCTAGGTTGCTTTTGAAAAGCTTATAGTATTATACTATTATCTTATAGTTTTGTCAAACTACCCTTCGACTGTATAAAAAAGATCCTTCTACGACTATCAAGAAGAAGTCTCTTTTCATCATATAATTTTGCACGGTCAATTACTCCTCTTCTATATTCCCGACGAACCCATGCTAAACTTTCCTCAATCTCTTTTAGTGCGTTAGTTCCAGTTTGATGACCGCCAATTACACCGTTAACTTGGTTCACTTCCAGTCCTCTAGGTACAATGAATCCTAACGAAGATTCAAAAGTTATAGCATCTGCAAGACAGCCATCAGAAGATTGCACTGTATCAACAGCTGTAATTTCGCCAATAATGCCTTCAGTTGTTCTTTCCATTTCAAGTACCATATAATTTAAAAACCTCACTATTAATTAATAGTTTAGCGGGCTAATCCACTAGCCTTCCCCCCAATTTGATTGTATATTTCTAAGACAGTTGGAGAGATGTCTCCTCTAAGAACTTTTTGTATGCGTCTAAATATGATTTGAGCAATAAGTTGATTAGTTTCGGAAAACTCCAGTAACATCGGTTGGTATCTAATGCAACTCGGTAGAGCTCCTGTCAAAATACCATCTTCTACCAAAAGGGCAATTTGCACAAGTTTTACATTGTTGTTATCTCCTACATAAACGCCTAAATTGAGGTATTTACCCCTTAATCCTTTATTGCCTATAGATAGATTATATTGTTTTGCAATATAGGCAATATCTTTAGATTTTTGTTTTATCCAGTTTTGCATCTTTTGATTACTTAATACTTTGGCAACAACTACAGCTCTAAGTAAAGGCCCGTTCATTTGGTTGCTTGTTAACTGGGTTAAAGGGTAAGCTGCATTCGCTATAACTTTTGGCATAATTACGAAACCAAACGGCAAGCCATTTGATGCTGATTTGGCAGCGGAAACAATGAGGAGTCGACAATCTTTAAAAATACTTTCAACATTTTCACCCCAGTATCCACCCGTTCGCCCGAGTTGTTGGACGCAATCTAGAATGATAGGAATACCAGCTTCGTTCAGTATAGTAACAGCTTCTTTTAAAGTACCGGAATCGGTTTTGATCATTCCTAAATCACCTATAACGTCAGGTTCTAAATAGATCCCACCCAGTTCACCATTTTTCAAACCCCGCCTTATTACTTTTATGAAGCCATCCTTATTTTCCAAGATAGGAGGAGGTAAACATCTTTTAACCCACAATCTTTTTCCGGTTCTTTTAGTAATAATTTGATCAACACCAAATCCGGTACCTTCTCTCGCAGTTCCGTATCCACCAGCCCAGCTTCCATCAACCGCATAAATTAATGGCAGGGCGTGTTTAGAAGAAAGATTCTTTTCCGCATAAGCAGCGACTGATTCAATGGCGATCGTATTAACAATTGCCCCTGAGCATTCGGCATGGATAACCAAAGAATTTTGTGCTTTTTTACCAGGGTAAAAATTTATAAGTTGTCCAAAGGCAAAACCTTGCCTTATACCGGGATGATAGACTGCTCCTAAATTATCTCGGATTCCAAGATGATCTTCTATATGGTCAATTTTTACAAGCCATGGATTTTCTGCTCCTAAACTTAAGGAAGTGGCAGAGCCCAAGACATCTATTACAGAGCCGTCTTCTTTGTCTATACCAACTAATTTTTTGATTCCAGCTATTTGGTTTTCGATTACCAATCCATCAAGAATCCAAAGATTGGCAGCAGGAGGAAATATCGAGCCTATACTATCACGATATCTTCTCATAGTTTGATTATGGCTAGGAACTCTTGATTCGTTTGAACGATTGGATTTGAAAGCCTTTTTAGCTAAATGACTACTTAAGTAGATTGATTGAATAAATCTTTCTTTAAGTACCTCGAACTCTTCAGCTAGTAATTTCTTAGTTGTTCCGCGTAAAAGAGTCGAGAAATGGCTATATTGAAAATATTGGGAAACAGTTTCTTCAACAGACTCTTCAAATATGTCGTTAATTAATTTTTCTTCTTTTAAAAACTGAGGGTTTTGTTTCATATTATTATGAGATTGTTTGTAAACGATTATCCCGAGTTCTTATTATTGCTTGCAAATCATAAACTCTAGCAGCCAATACTATTTTCCTCGTAGCAAATGCAGTCAGATCGTCTCCAGTCATACAGTTTCTTTGTCCAGTTTCAATCTGAGTGGAAATACTGGCAATTTCTGCACTTAACCTTTGTACGCTTTCTTCTGGTGTAACACCATTTGGCTGATCGTAATCATAAAAGAAATAAGTTGGTCCATGTTCACCAATACGTGCAGTTTCCATTACATTAATAGGGATTTGTTCCGGTTGATGTTTTTCGGTGGAACTAATGATTTGTTCCCTAACTTCTGCTATTAAGTTTTGTTGTAATAAATGATGAATAAAGTCTTCCCTATTTCCTCTAGTTATTATAGCCATAACCATAGCATCAAATTTTGATTCGGTCCTAGGACCAATTCTGACAACAACATCTGCCGGAATTTCTCTTTTCAGGTATTGGACAGGAACAAATCCTGGTTTTATTCCCCAGACAAGAGGGTGAATGCCAGAGTATTTTGCTGCAGTCTCATTGGTAGAGCCATTGGTGCCTTTTGTGTGCCCGGATGCGACTAAGTCTTCTAGAGTATCCCTGATAGAGTTAGAGTTAGCATGCGTTATTAGATGGGCATTATATCTGATCAAGGCAAGGGTAGCTGGGGTTAGATCTGACCAAGGGATATCTTGATTGAAACTAACTAACACATCAGGATATAATTGTGCTATAAAATCCTTTACTAATTGCATATTTTCAGCCATTCTAGTCCTTACAAGTTCAGGGTGGTCTTGGAAGTTAGCTTCTATGCCAGCTTCTTGGGCAAAAACCAGCTCCACTTTTGGAACATGTGTAAGCCCTTTTTTGCCTTTGGCGTGTCTTTTTTCAAAATAAATTCTCATTTTGTCTGCCATCTCCAAAGCCGGTAAAGCATTCCCGACATAACAGTTTGAAGGTTCGCTATCTGAAGCACCGAATCCGGAAACAATTTTTACTTTGGTATTAGGGTCTCTAGCGATCCGTAAAGCCGCAGCTACAATGTTAAGTGCGTGAGTTTTTTGCACTCCTTCTATATGAGCATTTTTATCTGTCATTATGCCAATAACAGCTGGTGCAACTTCATAAGTATTCGCCCATTCAGACGCGATTTCTTCTGAATCTTGAGGAATGCCAATTAAATCTATGCAATAAAAAGCTACTAACTGTTCAATTTCGTCTCGAATAATCTCCCGTTCTGTAAAAGCTTTGACTTCTTCTCCTGTAAACTTATGAATTGTTTTTGCTGGGATTACTGACTGCGGATTTGCGTAAACTCTCTTAGGCCTGCCGTTTTCTTTAACTAAGACACCATTTTCATCAGTTTCCCAAATTTCTGTCTTTCTTCTTTCCCCCTTTTTCTCTTGTATTACTGCAATCCTGACCGGAATGATACCTAAACCGTCTTCAGTTGGAATATGCATGGGCATTTCATGTACCAAATCGCGACCGACTTCTTCTACTCTTTTGTCTGTAGCTGGGTCAATGGTAAAATATCGCCTTTCTGGTTTTTCGGTTGGGATATAAGGCCGATCGCCGTTTTCATAAACTTGGATACGACCTTCAAAAGCTTGAGAACATAGATCAACTAATTTGTGAACATGTGGGTAACCTGCCAATACATCTTGGCGAAAAGGAGTTTCTACCTTTAAATTATGATATACAGGTTTTAATTCTAGTTTTTCTACTATTAAAGCCATAAAAAAACCTCCCTTGTGGGAGGCTATTCCTTTTTATCCTAGATATTAATTTATCTAGAAGGACCTCCCTAAAGTGGCGCTCACAACGAGCACCTCTAAAATAAGGAGGCTAAGTAAAACGATGATATTTGTGTTAATTGCAATTGATTTGGTCATAAACTCTAAATTATTTTAACAGAGTTCTTACACCTTGTCAACAACGAAGCTTTGCTGATATGATGCTTTCAAATGGAAAGAACATTGGTAATCGGCTGTATCACAAAAATTGGAGAGGAAGTTAAAATTGAAGGTTTTATTCAAATCAAAAGAGATCACGGCAAGATTACCTTTTTAGATGTAGTTGACAGAAGCGGTTTAATACAGGTGGTTGTAGGTAGAGGAAGTGGTAAAGAGCTTAGGTCCCAAGATGCAATTTCTCTAGTTGGTAAAGTGAATAAACGTCCTCCCAATTTAGTTAACCCCAGATTGTCAACCGGTGAAATTGAAGTTTATACTGAAAAAGTGGAAGTCTTATCAAAAGCTGCCGAATTGCCTTTTGATATGGGCGGGAGAGATTTGGATTTACAGCTTCCGACGCTTTTAGATTTTAGATCTTTAACACTTAGACACCCAAAAGTAAAAGCTATCTTTAAAGTGCAGGCTGCTTTAATGGAAGGCTTTAGAAAAGCTGCCAAGAATTTGGATTGTACAGAAATATTTGTTCCGACAATTGCTGCCTCTGCCACAGAAGGCGGAGCAGAAGTTTTTAAAGTTGATTATTATGGACATAAGGCTTTTATGACCCAGAGCCCACAACTTTATAAACAAATGTTGGTCCCGGTTTTTGAAAGGGTGTTTACCATTGCTCATGCATACCGGGCTGAGCCTTCCGTTACTACAAGACACTTATCTGAGTCAACCCAACTTGATTGTGAATTTGGATTTGTAGATTTTGAAGATTTACTTGATCTTTTGGAGAAAGTAGCACAAGACATGTTAAAGTATGTACAAGAAAGCTGTGAAGCAATCTTTGAAGAATTTGATTTAGAGAAAATTGCTTTTGGGCAGATTCCAAGACTTACATTAAGAGAATCACAAGAGATAATTTATAAAGAGTTTGGTAGAGATAATCGGAAGGAAAAAGATTTAGCTCCCCAGGATGAAATAGATATCTGCAAGTGGGCCAAAGGAAAACACAAATCGGATTTTGTAACTATTACTCATTTTCCCACTAAAGCTAAACCATTTTATACTCATCCGGATCCGAAAGATCCTGAATATTCTTTAAGTTATGATCTGTTATTTAGGGGGGTGGAAATTTTAAGCGGAAGTCAGCGTGTCAATGATTATCAACAATTACTTGATAGTATAAAGGAGCGGGGAATGGATCCGAAAAGTTTTGAGATGTATCTTCAAGCTTTTAAATACGGCATGCCACCAGAGGGCGGATTCTCCTTTGGGCTTGAGAGATTAACCATGCATGTTCTGAATTTAGCAAATATTAGAGAGGGATCACTTTTTCCAAGAGATATGGAAAGGGTCGATACTAGGCTTTGATGAGAAGTTATCTATACTCTGCTGGTTTGATAGTTATTGCAATTATTGTCGTAACAATTCTTCCGCTTATAGTCAATTTCACAGAAGATAATTTAGTTACCTTGCAGATTCCTCAAAACAATTCCAAGGTAGCTGGAATCCAAAAATATAATATTCCTCCGGCAGGAGGCAATATTCCTATTCCCTATCTTAGTGCGCGTGCAGTATTGGTAAAAGATTTAGAAACCGGGTTAGTTTTGTATCAAAAAGACGCACATGTCTCCCTGCCTATAGCATCTACTACTAAAATCATGACTGCACTTGTGGCAACAGAGTATTTCAAACCGAACTCTGTTTTAACAGTCAGGCAAGGTGCCGGGATTTCCGGTTCAAAGGTAGGATTTATCTTTGGGGAAGACTTAAGTTTCCGTTCTCTTTTATACGGTATGCTGCTTAACTCAGGAAATGATGCAGCCTACGCTTTAGCAGAGAATTATCCGGGCGGAGTTTTAGGTTTTGTTTCCGCAATGAATATGAAATCTAAACAATTAAACTTGTCGAACACACATTTTGACAACCCTGCCGGATTTGATAGCATAAAGCATTATTCATCTGCAAGTGATTTAGTAAAAATTACGGAAGAAGCTTTAAAAGATTCTCAATTGTCACGCATCTTTGCAACTAAAGAGACCAGCATAGTCTCCTTAGACAAAAAGTATAACCACCGTCTCTCTAATCTAAACAGGCTCCTGTCACAAGTAAAGGGAGTTTTAGGAGTTAAAACCGGCTATACCGAGGAAGCTAAAGAGAATCTAGTAACATATGTCAACCGTGACAGCCATAAGATTCTAACCGTAGTTCTAGGGTCAGACGATAGGTTTGGGGAATCTACGAAATTAATTGAGTGGGTTTATCAAAACTTTACCTGGCCGGAGTCAGGAATTCTTCAGTAACGGCCGGTACATAAGCTGCAAACTGTGGCCCTTCAAAGATAAAAATCGGCTGCAGGTAGGGATGATAATTTTGTGACAGGAAATAGCCAAGATACACAGAGGTGATTGAGACATTAGGTTTTTGTGGTTCAATCACCACAATACCTTTCCCGGACTTTAAATCGTCAAAAGCAACTTCAGTACTTTTAATAGGATAGGTGGCAAATGTTGATGTATCGATTGGGTAATAGGTAAACTCAAGTGACAGATAATTTTGTATATTTATGGCTGATTTAAAAACTTGTGCATTAATTAAAGACTTATTAAATTCAGGAGTAAAAATAGACTTGTTTTCCAAAGATGTCTGCCAAAGAGAGATTTGGGCTGCAGCCGCTTCTGACCGTAAGATTGTTGGGACTAAGTTATTGCCTTCCCTTTTCAAAAGTACAACCTTAGTCCTGCTCTTTATAAGATCGGGTTTGAATACTCCTAGACCGTTAAGAAAACTTTGAAAATCTGCAACTAATTTATTGTCATCGTCTAAAGATTCGCGGGCTGAAAAACTTGCTATGTTTTGATAGGTAAAATTACCGCTGTCTAGATCAATGTTTAAAGTTTTATTGCTGTCTTTATATAAATAGTTTGTATCTGATAATATTTGTGGTTGAGTTTGTATGTCAAATTTTGCAGCCAAGTTCTGGGACTTTTCCGGTGACAGAAGCGTGGCAAACGTTTTGGTTATAAAAAAGACTTTAACAAACTTCTCAAATCCGCTGTCTATGCCTACTTTGGGTAAACCACCTGTGACAGTGTCAATAGAATAAGAATAATTTGATGAGGACACATTAATTATTGGAAAATCCGGAAAAGGAAGAGTGCCGAATTTAGTATCAGGCTTTTCTTCTACCGGTGGTAAATTAGCAAGATAATATGCATACCAGATCTTATACCCGATAAAGCTCATTGTTCCCAAAACTATAGCTAATATGGATAAGGTGATGGCTTGTTTGGTAATACCGGCAATCTGACTTAAAGTCATAATGTTATTATACTTTAAAAAAGGCTGTATAATATAATTTTATGGAAAACGTTCGAGTAAGGATTGCACCGTCTCCCACAGGTTCTCCGCATATTGGTACTGCTTGGCAGGCTTTATTTGATTTCGTTTTTGCCAAAAAAAATAACGGCAAGTTTATATTAAGAATAGAAGATACGGATAGGGAAAGATATGTCGCCGGATCCGAAAAGCAAGTTTATGACACCTTTAAGTGGTTAGAGTTTACATTTGATGAAAGTCCGGAAGCTGAAGGGGAGTTTGGGCCGTATGTTCAATCAAAAAGACTAGACATTTATAAAAAACATGCAACAGAGTTATTAGAAAAAGGTTTGGCATATGAAGATGGGGGTGCAATTAGGTTTAAAACGAATAAAGTTGGAAAAACCAGCTGGCATGATTTGGTAGGAGATAAGGAAATTACTTTTGACAATGGCACGCAGGAGGATTTCGTAATCCTGAAATCAGACGGATATCCCACCTATAATTTTGCCAATGTAGTTGATGACCATCTAATGCAGATATCCCATGTTATAAGAGGTAACGAGTTTATCTCATCAACTCCCAAGCACTTAATGCTTTATAGCTCCTTTGGTTGGACTCCTCCTCAGTTTGCACACATGCCTGTTTTGGTTGGTTCTGACAGGAGTAAACTGTCCAAAAGACATGGTGCAAAATCTGCACTGGAATTTCGGAATGAAGGTTATCTAAAAGATGCAGTCCTAAACTTTTTGGCGCTGTTGGGATGGTCCCATCCGGAGGGTAAAGAGGTGTTTGAAATTGACGAGATGATTAAATTATTTGATTTCAAAGATGTAAATATCTCTTCTGCATATTTTGATATTACAAAGTTGGACTGGTTAAACGGGGAGTATATTAGAAAAACTCAAGACTTAAAACTTAAAACTCAAATCTATGAATATTTGCAGCAAATTTCTGGGAAAAAATTGGAATACCCAACTGAAGCAGAGATTGAAAAAGTGATACCACTTGTTAAAGAAAGAATCAAAAAACTGTCTGACTTTGTGCCTTTAACTGATTTTCTGTGGGAAAAGCCTGAATATGAAAGGGAAGTCTTTAATAAACTTAAAATTGACGATCCGGTAAAAGTCTTAGAAGAGGTTTTAAACAGATTGAAAGCTATGGAAAAATCATGGGAAGCGGATATTTTTGAGTCAACTTTTAGAAAATTAGCACAGGATTTAAATTTGTCTGTTTCTCAAATGTTTCAGTTGATTAGGGTGGCCATTTCAGGACAGCTGGTCACTCCGCCTCTTTTTGAAAGCATTCAGGTATTAGGAGAAGAGGAAGCTGAAAAAAGAATAAAAGAAGCAATGAATTTCTTACAATTATCTCAATTGCAAAAGTTATAGGTTTATGTTAGAATTGCGGCCATGGATGATCCTAGATGGCTAAGATTAATAACTATTGGGCTGGTTTTGGCAGCCTTAGCTGTCGGATATTTTTTATTTACAGGTGGTTTGGGAGTTAGTAGAGTGAGCAGGAATATCAGCCAGACTAATGTTACCCCCCAGCCCTCTCCTACTACTACGGCAACCCCAACTGCTTCTCCCGGCACTCAGCAGCCACAAAATGGAGGATCTGCATATTCCAGAATTTTGGACAGAAATCAAGCTGAGATGCAAACACTTCCTAGGACAGGTTTTCCGATAGGGCTCGCAATAGTTTTTTCTGTTTCTGCGATGATTACAGGC